>DATAHD010000408.1:0-1662 GCA_036263395.1 Rhizomicrobium sp.
CAAGGCCTTCACCGCCGCGGACGGCAGCACGAACTGGGAGCTGTCGGCCTCACGCGCCAATGCGGCGCGCGCGATTCTCGCCAGCGCCGGTCTGAGTTCCGACCGCGTCTACGAGGTATCGGGCAAAGCCGGCTCGGAACCACTGCTGCCGGAAGACCCAAATGCCTCGGCCAATCGCCGCCTCAGCATCGTTCTGATGCACGAGGCGCCGCCGGTTCCGGCTGACACTGGGCTTGCGCATTAGCAATAGCGGCAATTCCGGATTGCATACTGGCGCAAATCGCGATTCCCTTGGCATACTTAGACCAGTTGGGAATTTGGATTACGAATGACCGAACAGCGTAACACGCGCGTTCCGCAGTTCTTTCTGACGCCGGGCGGGCCTTGCCCGTATTTGCCCGGCCGTACGGAGCGGAAGGTTTTCGCGCGTCTTGCCGGTTCCTATGCTCAGGGTCTGAGCGAAGCGCTCACCCACTCCGGATTCCGCCGCAGCCAGATGATCGCCTACCGTCCGGCATGCGAGGGCTGTAACGCCTGCGTGTCGGTGCGCATAGTTGTGGACGAAGTCGATCTTTCGCGCAGCCAGCGCCGGGTAGAGAAGCGCAGCGCCGATCTCGTTCGCAGCCACGTCGCGCCGGAAGCAACGCGGGAGCAGTTCGGCCTGCTGCGTGCCTATCTCGACTCGCGCCACGCCGGCGGCGGGATGTCCGACATGGGCCTGTTCGACTATGTCGCGATGGTCGAGGAAACACCGGTCGATACTCACATCACCGAATACCGGCGCAAGAGCACCAATGGCCAGCCGGGCGCGTTGATGGCCTGCGCATTGACGGACGTTCTGCGTGACGGTCTCTCGATGGTCTACAGCTTCTTCCATCCGGGCGAGACGCAGCGCAGCCTCGGCACCTACATGATCATCGATCATATCCGCGAAGCGAAGTCGCGCGGCCTGCCCTACGTCTATCTCGGCTATTGGGTTCGCGGCAGCGAGAAGATGGACTACAAATCGAAGTTCGCGCCGCTCGAAGCGCTTGGCCGTGAGGGCTGGGAACGCCTGCAAAAGGCGCCCGCCGAAGACTGACGGTCAGTCGCTCGTCGAGACCGAGCGGACCATCTCCAGTTCATCGTAGTAACGCCCGTCGATATTGATCGCGCGGGGCATGCGTCCGCATTCGCGAAACCCCATGCGCTGATAGAAAGCGATCGCGCGCGGATTCTCGGCATTCACGGTGAGCGTGATCATCTCGACGTTGCCCTCGGCCGCGTCGAACACCGCCTTGAGCAGCGCATCCGCGACGCCGCGGCCTTGATAGGCGGCGCGCACATACATGGACCCGAGATCGCCGCGATGCGCTTCCTTGCGCGTGTGGGTGATACGCGTGAAAGCACACAATCCCGCGACCTCGCCATCGACCCGGCACAGGAACCAGTATCGTCCCGGCGCGCCAATGCGATCCGCCCACTGCTGCAGCGTCAGCGTCTTCTCGAATTCCGGATCGGCGCTGAACGCCTCCGGATACGCTGCCAGCAATTCAAGCCGCAGGTCTTTGACGAGCGCCGCGTCATCCGGGCCAAGCCGAGTGACGACCGGCCCGCTCATGCGCCCTCTTCCGCCGCCGAGCCGCTGAAGCGTGCCACCCACTCGGCGATCTGCTCGTCCGG
>DATAHD010000409.1:0-3424 GCA_036263395.1 Rhizomicrobium sp.
CGATCAACCTCACAGGCGCGTCCATAGACGTGCTGACGGCCGATGACCTGAAACTGCGGCAAACCACGGCGGTGACCGACGTGCTGGCGCAGACACCGGGCATCATGGCGGTGCGCAACGGCAATGTCGGCCAGACCAGCACGCTCTTCATCCGCGGCGCGGCATCGGGGCAGAGTTTGTTCCTGATCGACGGCGTGCGAATCGAAGATCCCAGCAACACCGACGAAGGCCCACTGCTGCAGGATCTGCTGACCAACAACATCGACCGCATCGAAATCCTGCGCGGCCCGCAGTCGACGCTGTATGGCAGCGATGCTATGGGCGGCGTGGTGAATATCCTGTCCAAGCGCGGCGGCGACAATCCGTTCGGCCTGAACGCCAGCATTGAGGGTGGATCGTTCGGCACCTTCCGCGGCAATGTCGCGGCCAACGGCACGACCGGCGCGGTGGAATACGGCGCGGCGCTCAACTACTACAACAGCGACGGCACCTCGGCGGCGGATTCGCGCAACGGCAATACGGAGCCGGACGGCTATCGCAATTTCGGCGCGACGTTCAACACGCGGGTGCATGCCAGCGACAATCTCAGCGTCGATTTGCGCGGTTACTACGTCGACAGCCGTGTCGCGTTTGACGGTTTCCCGCCGCCGACCTTCTCCTTCCAGGACGATCCGGAGTTCGGCAAGGACAAGCTGTTCGCGGGCTATGCCGGTGTGAACCTCGACCTGTTCGACAACCGCCTGCACAACCGTGTCGGTTTCATGGGCATTAACAGCGACCGCAAGACGTTCGGCACGTTCGACTTCTTCACCGGCGCGTTCTCGCCGGACATCAATTTCTACGGCAAGGGTGGTTCGGCACGGTACGAGTATCAGGGCGTGTTCGACGTCAACGAAACCAACCAGCTGACATTCGGCGCGGAGACGCAGCACACGACATTGGCGACGCACAGCATGTTCGACCTGACGCCGCGCAACGGTGGCGACCGCATCACCGAAGGCTACTACGCGCAGTGGCAGACGACCTTGTTCGACGCACTGACGCTGATCGGCGGCGTGCGGGAGGAGCACGACCACGAATTCGGCAGCCACACCTCGGTGAAACTGAACGGCGCCTACAATATCGCGAGCACCCGCACGACCATCCGCGCCGCCTATGGCGACGGCTTCAAGGCGCCGTCGCTGTATGAGCTGTTCTCGGACTTCTCCAACCCGCTCACCGCACTCCGTCCGGAGACGTCGCATGGCTGGGAAGCCGGCGTCGATCAGTGGCTGCTGGACGATCAGGTGAAGCTGTCCTTCACCTATTTCAACAACAACTACCGCGACCTGATCGACTTCTTCTCCTGCTTCGGCGTGGTGTCGCCGGAATGCGCCCTGCGCGCGTTCGCGGGCGGCTACTACTACAACGTCAACCGTGCCCACACCGAAGGCTTCGAAGGGGAGGCGACCTACAAGCTCACCGACACGCTGACCGTGACGGCGAACTTCACCAGCCTGACCGCCAAGAACGAGACGGCCGGCACCACCCTACCGCGGCGTCCGCATTTCCAGGCCAACGGCAACATCGACTGGGATGCGACCGAGGCCCTCTCGGTCGGCGCGGGCCTGACCTATGTCGGCGGCCGCAACAACGACGCGTTTGGCTTCACGCGCCTGTCGCCCGCCACGGTGGTGGATGCGCACGCGGCGTACCAGATCGACGACACCTGGCAGCTGTACGGCCGGATCGAGAACGCGTTCGACGAGCGCGCGGAACCGATCGGTGGCTATGGCCGTCCGGGAAGTGCCTTCACGGGCGGCATTCGGGTCACTTTATAATCGGCGCGGGGGAGGGGTAAGGTCGGGGTATCGATATCCCCGGACCTTCCCCTCTTATGCCCTTCAAAAGCATCCTGATTGCCAACCGCGGCGAGATCGCGATTCGTGTGGCGCGCGCCACCGCCGATCTCGGCCTGCGTTCCGTCTCCATCTATTCCGACGACGACGCCAACTCGCTGCATGTGAAGTGGGCGGACGAAAGTCACGCGCTCGGCGCCAGCGGCCCGGCCGCCTATCTCGACATCGACCGCGTGATCGCCGCCGCGAAGGCGAAGAAGTGCGATGCGATCCATCCGGGCTATGGCTTCCTGTCGGAGAACGCCGACTTCGCCCGTGCCTGCAAAAAGGCGGGTGTGACCTTCATCGGACCGAGCCCGGAAGTGCTCGCCACCTTCGGCGACAAGGCCCGCGCCCGTGCGCTGGCCGAACGCTACGGCGTGCCGATCATCGAGGGCACGTCCGGGCCGACCTCGCTCGAAGAAGCGCAGGCGTTCCAGAAAAAGCGCAAAGGCGCGATCGTCATCAAGGCAATCGCCGGTGGCGGTGGCCGCGGCATCCGTGTGGTGAACTCTGCCGACGAATTGCCCGAGGCCTACGCCCGCTGCCGCTCGGAAGCGAAAGCCTCCTTCGGCAATGACGAAGTTTACGTCGAAGCCTTTATGCCGAAGGCGCGGCACATCGAAGTGCAGGTGATCGGCGACGGCAAAAGCGCCAGCCATGTATGGGAGCGTGATTGCACGATCCAGCGCCGCCACCAGAAGATCATCGAGATCGCACCGGCGCCGGCGCTCGATCCCGATGTGCGCAAGCAATTGCACGATGCCGCCGTCTGGCTCGCCGACGATGTCCGCCTCACCGGCCTTGCGACCTTCGAATTCCTCGTCGATCCGGCGCCGAAGAAGCACGGCCCGGCCTTCGCGTTCATCGAGGCCAATCCGCGCCTGCAGGTCGAACACACCGTCACCGAAGAGGTGACGCAGCTCGATCTCGTTTCCGCGCAAATCCAGGTTGCGATGGGCAAAAGCCTGCGCGATCTCGACCTGCGTCAGGACGACATCCCGCCGGTGCGCGGCGCGGCGATCCAGCTCCGCATCAACATGGAGACGATCACCAGCGACGGCACGGTGAAACCGTCCGGCGGCACGCTCTCGCGTTTCACACCGCCGTCCGGCCCCGGCATCCGTGTTGATACCTATGGCTATGAGGGCTATACGACCAACCCGGCGTTCGACTCGCTGATCGCCAAGGTCATCGTCCACGCGCCCGATCACGCACAGGCGCTGACCCGCGCCAAACGAGCGCTCGAACAGTTTGTGATCACCGGTGCGCGCACGAACATCCCGTTCCTGAACGCGCTGCTCGACAACACCGACATCGCCAGCGCCAAGATGCACACGCGCATGGTGGAGGAGAACATCGCCGCCATCGTCGCGCAAGCGGACAAGTACAAGCCGGTCAATCCAGTGCCGTCGCCTGTGCTGCCGGTCGCAGAGACCGGTACGCGCCGGTCCTCAGTCGAAGTGCCGCCCGGCACCATCGCCGCGGTCGCGCCGCTGCAGGGCAAGATCATTGGCATCGACGTGAAGGTTGGCGATCTCGTCCGC
>DATAHD010000410.1:0-4761 GCA_036263395.1 Rhizomicrobium sp.
GCCGACAGCCAGGTGCTCTACATCGAAGGCTATATGTGGGACGTGCCGAACGCGAAGGCGGCGATCGAGAAAGCCATCGCAACCGCCAAGCAGGCAGGCAAGAAGATCGCACTGACTCTGTCGGATCCCTTCTGTGTCGGACGCTACCGCGAAGAATTCCTCGCCATGTGGAGGAACGATCTCGATCTGCTGTTCGCCAACGAGGAAGAGATCAAGGCGCTGTTCGAGGTCTCCGACTTTGACGCCGCGCTGCAGGCGATCGGAAGCTGGAAGGGCATCGCCGCCCTTACACGCTCCGAGAAAGGCTGTGTTGTGAAAGCCGACAGCGAAGTTCACGTGATCGACGCCTATCCGGTGAAACAGGTGCTCGACACCACCGGCGCCGGCGATCAGTTCGCGGCAGGCTTTCTCTATGGCCTGACCAACGGCATGCCGCTGGATGTGTGCGGCAAGCTGGGTTGCCTCGGCGCATCGGAGTGCATCTCGCATTACGGCGCCCGGCCGGAAGTGAGCCTGAAGACGTTGGCGCAGAACGCGGGCCTTATTCCCCGATAAGATGCAGCAGCACCTCGCGCCGATGCGGCGCGTCGCGGTGCTCGAACACATAGAGCCCCTGCCAGGTGCCGAGCGCCATGCGCCCGCCCTGCACCGGGATCGACAGCGACGTCTGGGTCAGCGCCGACTTGATGTGCGAGGGCATGTCGTCTGGCCCTTCGGTGTCATGCCGGTACGGCGCTTCGCGCGGGGCGATGCGGGTGAAGAAATCCTGCAAGTCGCGCAGCGCATCGGGATCGGCATTCTCTTGAATCACCAGCGAAGCCGAGGTGTGGCGGATGAAGCAGGTGAGCAACCCGTCGCGGATGCCGCTGTTCTTCACGAACTTTGCGACCGGATCGGTGACGTCGTTCAGGCCGGGACCACGGCCGTTGATCGTCACGGTCGAGAACAGCTGTTTCATCGCGCGGACTTGCGCAGATAGACGTAGAGCGCACCCTCGCCGCCGTGACGGCGGTGTGCGTGCCGTACCGCGGCAACGAAGCGCGCCAGTGCGGGTTCGGCGAGCCAGCGCGGCACGACGCTTTTGAGAATACCGCGCGCCTTGCGGTTGAGCTCGAGATCGAACGGCGCGTCGAGATCGCGCGGGGCGCCTTTGCCGGTGACGACGATGATCATGCGGTGGCCGCGCATCTGGGCGCCGCGCAGGAAGTTCAGCAGCGCATCGTGCGCCGCATTTTCCGTGTAGCCATGCAGATCGAGGCGCGCGTCCGGTTCGATCTGGCCTTTGCGCAGGCGTTCCTCGGTGCGGCCGTCGACACCGCCGGGAAGAACGTCCTCACCGCCCGTCTTGCGCTTCTGCGTGACGAGCGCGCGGACGTCTTCCACTGTGCGGATCGGTGCGAGCGGGCGCGTTTCGGCAAAATGCTCCGTGAACAGGGCGCGTTCTTCGTCGGTGGTTTTGCGCCGGCGCGTCATGGCCTGAACTCTGCCGGAAGTTTGCGCGCGAGATCCTTGGGCAGCAACACGAACATGGCCCCGGCCGCTTTCATGTGCCCCGCATTCCATTCGGGCTTTTCACCGAAGCCGAAATAGACATCGCCGCGCACGGCCCCTTTGATCGCGCCGCCCGTGTCCTGCGCGATCATCAGACGGTTGCGCGGCAGAGCGGTCGAGTGTTCGTCGAGCGACAGCCACAGCGGCACACCCAGCGCATGGACGTGCTGATCGACGGCAAGGCTGGCGCCCGGTGTCAGCGGCACACCTTCCGATCCGTTCGCGCCAAGCGCGGCATCGCCCAGAGGCTCCTCATCGAAGAACACGAACGATGCGTCCGTCTCCATGATGCGCTGCGCCTGATCGGGATGCGCCTTCAGCCAGATGCGGATGCCCTGCATCGACAGGTCGGCCTTCTGCATTGCGCCTTCGCGGATCAGAGTGCGGCCAATTGGCGTATAAGGTCGCCCGTTCTGTCCGGCATAGGCGATACGGCCGGCGCTGCCGTCGTCGAATGCGGCACGACCCGAGCCCTGGATATGCAGGAAGAACACGGAGACCGGATCGTCGCTCCATGCAAGCACCTGCGCATGCGGCAAACCTTTGCGATTGATCTCGGCGCGGTCGGCATAGGGGATCAGCGTGGTGCCCTGCACCCGGCCGGTGACGTGCTCGCCCTTCAGGGAATCCTTAAAGAGACCGAGATCGACGGTGATGAGGTCGTCCGGCACGCCATAGATCGGCGTCTGGAAGGCGCCGTGCTGGGTATGGCTGAGATGCAGCTCCGGCTCGTAGTAGCCGGTGAAGAGTCCATCGTCGGTATCCTTGTTCACCGCCACCGGCGTGAACATCGCTTCGAAGAAGCGGCGTGCTTCACTTCCCGATTGCGGCGCAGCGCGGCAGGCTTCGAGCCAGTCACCGACCGTGCCGGCATAGCCCGCACCGCCCATTAAGGCAGTCGGGTTCTTCTTTGCGAGATCGCCACAGGACCGCTTGAACGCAGCGAGCGCGGCGGAGAGATCGGCGCTGCTCCAGCCCGGCAGATCGGCGTAGCTCGCCGGTGTCAGATGCAGCGCGGTCGTCGTGGCCGGACCGACCGGCTTGCGCAGCCACAGCCATGCCGCGACGGCGGCAAGAACCAATACGATTGCAAGGAGGATGAAGAGACCGGAGCGACGCGAACGCTGCGCCACTTACACGTCGTCGCCGGAGGTGGCGACGAGCATCCAGTTCGGATCGCTCGCCCGCGTGTCGCGCGAGAACGTCCAGACGTCGGTGACATCGCGCACGGTGGTCGTGTCGCCATCGACCACGGTGCCGTTCGCATCGGTGGTGGCGGAGATGTATTGCGCGTTGAAGGTCACGGTGACCTCCGCCATACGGCCCTTCAGCGCGGCATCGCTGATGCGCACGTTCTTGAAGCCGACGAAGGTGAAGCTCGCCTTCTGGTTCGCTTTCTCGCGCGCTGTGATGCCGCTGTCGAAGGCGGCGAACACGTCCTGCGACACCAGCGACTTGAGCGTCGCGCGATCGCCGGCCGAGTAGGCGGTGACGATCATCTCGAACGCCTGCTTGGCGCCGGAGACGAAGTGATCTTCTTCGAAGCTTTTGTCCGCCAGCTTGATGTCGAGCAGAGCGCGCTGAAGCGGATCGACCGGGCCGCTGGGTGCTTCGCGCGGCGCGGTGCGATCCGGCAGCTGTACGACATTGTCCGACGCGTTGGGGACGCGGGCGTTGACGTTTTCCTGCGGCGGCCGCTCGTTGCCCGTCCTGCGGCCCAGCACTGAGTAGAGCCGGAACAGGACGATGCCTGCGACCATCGCGAAGAACAGAATTTCGAGTAGCTGCGCGTTCATTGCCGGTACCGGACACTGCCAAAGCGCCGAAACTTTGGCCGACGACCCATCCCCGGCCATTCCGGGGCAGAAATCGCCCTTGCTTCGAATATGGGAAGCGTTTGACCCCAGTTAAGGGTTCCGGCGCAAGCGGATTTGGCGGTGGCGTTCACGAATGCTTGCGCCGTTGCTTGTCAGGCCCGCGCGATCCGTGGTAGCGGCGCGTCCACTTTCCCCCAAAAGGCACAAAATATGAGCGGTATCGGCGAAGACGACGGTCAGCTGGGCAACCCCAACGACGGGCAGCCGCGCCTGCAAGCCGTGGCGCAGTATGTGAAGGACCTGTCGTTCGAGAACCCGGCCGCCCCGCAGGCGCCACAGTCCCGTCCGGCCATCGACCTCGGCGTCGACCTCCAGGCGCGGCGCATGGACGCACAGCATTTCGAGGTCATCCTGAAGCTGCGCGTGTCCGCCACCGCCGAGCAGAAAACGCTGTTCCTGCTCGAACTCGCCTATGCCGGCCTGTTCCAGATCGTGAACGTGCCCGATGACGTGCTGCAGCAGGTGCTCCTGATCGAGTGCCCGCACCTGATCTTCCCGTTCGCCCGCCGTATCGTCGCCGACACCGTGCGCGATGGCGGCCTGCCGCCGCTGATGGTCGATCCGATCGACTTCGCGGCTCTCTACCGCGCCAAGGCGGCGGAGATGCAGCAGAACGGCGACGGCAACATCTCGCTGAACAGCTAAGCCGCGACCCGCAGCCACAACGCATCGGCGCCAAGCTCCTTGGCGACGAATGCAGCATGACGTTCGGTGTCCTCCGCCGTGATCCGTGACGGGAGCGGCGCAGGCCGCTGGCGCGCGGCGCGGAAGTCGACCGCGACGGTATCGAGATCGCTCGGCGCGAGCGACAGATGCTTCTGCCGGCCGCCGATCAGCTCAAGATAGACCTGTGCTGTGAGCTCGGCATCGAGCAGCGCGCCATGCTTGGTACGGACCGCAAGATCGATGTTGAAGCGCTTACACAGTTCGTCGAGCGAGTACCGCGCACCGGGGATCTTTGCCTTTGCGATCTCGATCGTATCGATGGCGCGGCCATAGGCGAGGAGCGCGCGGCCGACGCGGTCGAGTTCGTGGTTGAGGAATTTGATATCGAACGCCGCGTTGTGGATCACCAGCGGCGCATCGGCGATGAAGGTAAGCATGTCCTCGACGATGTCGCGGAAGAACGGCTTGTCGGCGAGAAATTCTCCCGTGATGCCGTGCACGCGCTGCGATTCCAGCGGCACGTCGCGTTCGGGGTTCAGATAGTACTGCCGGGAATTTCCAGTCGGGAAATGATCGACCAGTTCGACCAGACCGATTTCGATGACGCGGTGGCCATCGGACGGATCGAGGCCGGTGGTTTCGGTGTCGAGCACGATCTCGCGCATCA
>DATAHD010000411.1:0-4836 GCA_036263395.1 Rhizomicrobium sp.
AGCACCACGACAAGGCGCCCGCCTTCGGCCATCTGCGCGAGCAGCGTATCCGGCACCTCTTCGACCGCGCCGTTGATGAAGATGACGTCGTACGGCCCCTGCGCTTTCACGCCTTCGACAAGACCACCCTGCACCACCGCCGTCTTGGTGTCCGGCACCGACGGCAGAATTTCGGAGGCAATGCGAACCAGATCCGCGTCCTGCTCGAGCGCAACAACCTCGCGGCCGAGGCGCGCCAGAATCGCGGTCGAATACCCCGTCGCGCAGCCGACATCGAGGATGCGGTCGCTCGACTTGATCTCGGCCAGCTGGACCATCTTCGCGAAGACACGCGGATCGAGCATGTAGCGCTTCGGCGCGACCTCGACCGGAACGTCGGCATAGGCAAAAGCCCGCTTGGCGTTCGGGACGAAATTCTCCCGTGGCACCGACAACATCGCCGCGTGAATGCGTGGGTCGACCACATCGTTCGCCCGGATCTGGGCATCGACCATCGTGCGACGGGCTGCGGCGTAATCGGGCATCGGGGACTCGCGGGATTCGTGGATTTTGAGGGCTTATAGAGCCCACACCAGATGGTGGCAATTGAGCTTCGACCGCGCGCCCCAGCCTATCGCATCTAAGGTTCTGATGAGCACTTACGGCGCTGTCGTGGCTCCACAGCGTCGTCGGGACACACGCCGAACTCTTCAAGCCAATGACCTCATCTGAAGAGGTTCACAAGTCCAATCGTCGATGCCACAGGCAGTCCAGCTATCGGCATGACATGACGTCCTCATCAAACTGAGGAACTCCACCATGCTCAATCATCTCAATGCTTCCGATTTCACCTGATCGGCCCTTCCCTGCCGCTTTGCAGGGTTGGCGGAAGCAAGCGGGGCTGATATAGCCCCGCTCCCGTTCGGGTTAGGCCTCGTGGCGGAATGGTTACGCAGAGGACTGCAAATCCTTGCATCCCGGTTCGATTCCGGGCGAGGCCTCCAATCTTTACAGTGACCGCAAACCGCACCTGTTAACCAGGCTCGAAATTGTCGTTAACGCGACTTTCTGCGGTTTTCCGGGGTTTCTGCCACCGATTCGCGCACCGATAGTGTGTTTTGTGCAGTTCCCGTTAAGGTTTTCTTAACCTTGGTCGGGCATCCTCGCATTGTCTTCCCTTGAAGACACCCCACCATTACCCAACGCCTTGGGGCCGGGCTTATCACCCGGCCTCTTTTTTGTCTCAGCCGTTTCGGCGGGCGCGCCAGGCATCCCATTTCGATTCGAACCAGACCCGCAGGCGGTGCGCGGCCGGGATATCGATCGCCAGAACGATGATTCCGAGCGGCAACATCCAGAATCCGAGGATCGGCAAGAAACCCAGAAAGCCGCCGACGCACAGCGCCAGACCCAATCCGATGCGCAGGAAACGCGATTGCGGCAGCTTTACTTTGAAACCGGCAAAATGGGCGTGATGGTGCTCGGGATCGCCGGTCATACGTGCGTTCGTTTTGACGGTTGATTGCGCTGCGAAAGTTGATATAGGCACACCCTCCCGGACGCGCTAGAGCGCGCGCGTCCAAGTGTTCCGCGGTAGCTCAGTGGTAGAGCAGCCGGCTGTTAACCGGCTGGTCGTAGGTTCGAATCCTACCCGCGGAGCCAATAAAAACAACCACTTACGGTGATCTCGACCTGGCACCCCTTCTTCGGGGCAACAACCAGGGCAACAGTCACCTCATCTAACAAGAGCGCCCTTCGCCTTGATAAGTGCGTCAATCGATAAGTCGGGCCGTGCGATTCGAGGCTGAAGCCCAGCTGTTCAAACCCCCAATTATGACACCGCAAATTTGAAACATGCGCTGTGCGGATAGCGAGTTCAAAAAGGCTTTTTCGTCTAACAACTCGCCCGGTACGCGGCTTCCGTTACTTTTTGCGCCCGCTCCCAAAATCTGATGCAGAGCCTCGCACACAAGCGGGGCGGTAAGGGCATAGATGTCTGTTCCTTTGGCTGTGATACGACGGGTCTCGTCGCCGCTTCGGGCGATCACGTCCACCTCGAATATCTGCGTTGACGCGCCAGCATTAGGTGGCGGGGTTTCCGGGTTGCCCAAATCGCGCAGTGGGGCGGTGTTGAGGTAAGTGTGCAGTTCGCGCGTCCTCAAGTGACGCGCGATCAGCACGATCTCCGAGAGCGGAACTTCGACGACGTCCTGATGACCGAACGGGCTGGCGAAATCCCACGAAGACTCGGCGGCGGGCCTCGGCATCTCCGTCAGGCGGCCATTCGCGACGATCACTCGCGGCGCGGTGTTGCGTTTTCCGGTTAGGCGCGTGCCTTCGGTCGGGTGCCAATAGTTGAGGGCTATTCCGATCGCGATGTCGTCGACCGTGTCCCAGCCTTCCGTTACCGCCGTCGCTAGGAGATCGGCGAAGCCGCCGTAGAAGCCCATGGCCGGCATGACCACCACGCCGGCGGCGCGTGCCAGCTTGTCGAATTTTTCCAGCGTCGCCTGTGCACTCGCCTGCTCCGCCGTCACATCGAGATAGTGCGCGCCGGCCCTGATCGCAGCTGATGCAACTGCGTCCGCCGTATCGAGGAATGGGCCGGCGCAGTTGATGACGGCCGCGGTACCGGCGAAAGCTTTATCGAGAGCGGAAGCATCATCGATCGAAGCTGTCCGAGTATCGATTCTCCGGCTGGCAAACGAAGCGAGTTTTGCGCTGTCGCGTCCGACCGCGATAGGCCGGTAGCCGCGCCGCAGCAACTCTTCGACCACAAAGCGTCCCGTATGCCCGCTCGCACCGAAGACCGCGACAGCTTTTTCGCCGGTTGCGTATGACGACATGACCCTATCCCGGATAACTGCCCCGTTTGCCTCTCATATGCGGGCCAGGAAACGCCAATAGCTTTCGCCTATCGAAAGCTTAGGTAACAAGCAGTTCAGGTCGGACCGCCGCGTCCCCATAACTATCGCATCGAATGAGGCGAAGGTTATGGCGCAAGCAGAACAGACGACCGCAAATCCCGTGGCCGATTATGGCCAGACGGTGCTGGTGTTGCAGGGTGGCGGTGCGCTCGGTGCGTACCAGGCCGGCGTCTATCAGGCGCTACACGAGGCAGGTATCGAACCCGACTGGGTCATTGGCACATCGATCGGCGCGATCAACGCGAGCCTTATCGCTGGCAACAAACGCGAGCAGCGCCTCGCCCGCCTCAAAGAGTTCTGGTCGACCGTCGAGCACAATGCTCTGGTCAAACTGGCCGGCGGGTGGCCGATCGTCGGTCAGGCAACGTCGACATTTCTGACCACCGTCACCGGCGTCAACGGGTTCTTCACGCCCAATCCCAAGGCGCATTGGGGCAACCACGTGAAGCTGGGCGCCGATCAGGCCGGCTACTATTCCACTGCACCTCTACGCAAAACGCTGAGTGGACTGGTCGACTTCGACCTGATCAACGAGGGACCGACCCGGCTGACGGTCGGCGCTGCCAATGTGCAGACCAGCCAGATGCACTACTTCGACAGCCGCGATAGCCGGCTGGACGTGCGTCACGTCATGGCGTCGGGCGCGCTGCCGCCGGCGTTTCCCGCTATCCGCATCGATGGCGAGCTCTATTGGGACGGCGGCATCCTTTCCAACACACCGGTCGAGGCCGTGTTCGACGACAAGCCGCGCAGGAACGGGCTCGTCTTCGCGGTGCATCTGTGGAATCCGAACGGCCCCGAGCCGGACTCTATTTTGAAAGTAATGAACCGGCAGAAGGATCTGCAGTACTCCAGCCGCGCCGGCACGCACATCGCGCGGCAGAAGCAGATCCACCGCCTGCGCCACATCATCTCCGAACTCAGCAAGCGCCTGCCGGAAGAGACGTTGCGCGACAACTTCGTGCGCGAAATGACCTCTTACGGTTGCCCGACGCGGATGCATGTCGTGCGCCTTCTGGCGCCGCAGCTGCACGGCGAAGACCACGCCCGCGATATCGATTTCAGCCCGAGCGGCATCTGCGCCCGCTGGGAGGCCGGCTATGCCGACACCCAGCGCGTGCTGAAGGCCGCGCCATGGGAAGCGCCCGTCGATCCCATCGAAGGATTCATCCTGCACGAAGCCAACGCCGGCGTGATGCAGGACGAAGACATGTCCACCGTCATCCCCAAACCCTGAAGAAAGGAAATACCGATATGAAACCGTTCTCTGTTGCCCTTTTTGCATCCGCCATGGCGGTTCTCACCGTCACCGGCGGCGCTATCAACCAGGCGCAAGCCGGTGAAGTGCGCGGACCGTTCCGCACCGAGCACATGAAAACCGACGAAGGCGTGCTCCGCGTCAAGAGTTCGTACAGCGTCGCCGAAACCGTCGTCCGCCTGAAAGCGGACATCGCCGCCAAAGGCATCAGGTTCTTCGACGAGATCGACCAGCAGAAGCTGGCCGCCGATGCCGGCATCACACTGAACCCGTCGACCTTGCTGGTGTTCGGCAATCCGCCGCTCGGCACCCAGTTCCTCTCGGCCAATCCGTATTCCGGTCTCGACTGGCCGGTGCGCATGCTGGTGCTGCAGGATGCGGACGGTCAAGTATGGATCGCCTACACCGACTTCACCTACATCGCGCACCGCCACCACATCACCGATCGCGATCCGCAATTCGCGATGGCGACGATGGTCGCAGCGTCGATTGCTTCCGCAGCACAAGCACAGTGATCGCCGTGAAACGCATGCTATCCATTGTTATCGGCGCGGCCGCGTTGCTTGCCGCGTCGACCGGAGCCGCATCCGCGCGCTCGGCGGAGATCTACACGGGCTTGTTCTCGTCTCTCGGCGCCGGCGGCTACGACGTCGTCGCCTATTTCAAAGACGG
>DATAHD010000412.1:0-5332 GCA_036263395.1 Rhizomicrobium sp.
TTGTTTCTGCCGATGGGCGGGCGCTATCTGCACATCGCACCGGCGGCGGGCAATCCGTTCAAGGTCGATGACTACGACGATGCCGATGTGAAGGACTTCTTCGCGAGCATCGGCGCCGATGCGGCGGCGCTGCCGAATGACGGCTGGTCGCTGATCCCGCTCGAGCCGGTGCGGCAGGCGCTGGGGACGCGCGGGATCAACAAGCTGAAGCCGATGACGCGGTTCTTTTTGTTGGGATACGACTACGTGATCACGACACCAAACGCGAAACCGGCAACGACGCTGTATTGAACTTACCCCTCCACGAGCGCAGCGACGTTGGAGGGGTCGCGGCGAAGCCGCGGGGGAGGACCCTAGCGCGCAAGCGCTTTCTTCTCTGACGTTCAAAATGGTGCGAGGCGGTCGAACAAACGCGGCGTTGCCGCGTAAGGTCCCCCCCCCCTCGCTTCGCTCGCCCCCTCCAACGCTTCGCGTGGAGGGGTGAAAAAAGAAAGAAAGGCCCGCGATCGTCTCGCGGGCCTTTTTGTATTCGCGGTGGAGCGGCCGTTACTCGGCGGCTTCGGCCAGCATCGGGGCGGCTTCCAAAACATCCGGGCCGACGTGGGCTTCGAACTTTTTGAAGTTCTCGCGGAACATGCCGACCAGTTTCTTGGCCTGCGCGTCATAGGCGGCCTTATCGGCCCAGGTGTCGCGCGGGTTCAGGATGCGGCTTTCGACGCCCGGCACCGCGACCGGGACGCGGAAGCGGAAGTGCGGGTCGATGCGCATTTCGACATTGGCGAGGCTGCCATCGAGGGCGGCGTTGAGCAGGGCGCGCGTTGCCTTGATCGGCATACGCGAGCCGGTGCCGAACTCACCACCCGTCCAGCCGGTGTTGACCAGCCAGCAATCCGAACCGTGCAGAGCGATGAGATCGCGCAACAGGTTGCCGTATTCGCTCGGGTGACGCGGCATGAACGGGGCGCCGAAGCAGGTGGAGAAGGTCGGCTGCGGTTCTTTGCCGAGGCCTTTTTCCGTACCGGCGACCTTGGCGGTGAAGCCGGAGAGGAAGTGGTACATCGCCTGGCTCGCCGTCAGTTTGGCGATCGGCGGCAGCACGCCGAACGCGTCGGCGGTCAGCATGATGACGTTCTTGGGATGACCGGCGCGGCCCGTGTCGCTCGCGTTCGGGATCATGTCGATCGGATACGCGGCGCGGGTGTTCTCCGCATACTTGTCGCTGTCGAGATCGAGTTCGCGGGTCTTGGCGTCCATCACGACGTTCTCGAGCACGGTGCCGAACTTCTCGGTCGTCGAGAAGATTTCCGGCTCCGCATCGCGCGACAGACGGATCACCTTGGCATAGCAGCCGCCTTCGATGTTGAAGACGCCATGCTCGGACCAGCCATGCTCGTCATCGCCGATCAGGGTGCGCGAGGCATCGGCAGAGAGCGTGGTCTTACCCGTGCCGGAGAGGCCGAAGAAGATCGCGGACGTGCCGTCTTTGCCGACGTTGGCCGAGCAGTGCATCGACATCACGCGCTTGGACGGCAACAGGTAGTTCATGATCGTGAAGACGGACTTCTTCATCTCGCCGGCATAGGACGTGCCGCCGATGAGAATCATCTTCTTGGAGAAGTTGACCGCGATCACCGTCTTGGTGGCGCAGCCATGCTTGGCCGGATCGGCCTCGAAGTTCGGCAGGTCGATGATCGTGAATTCGGGATTGAAGCCGTTCAGCTGATCGGACGTCGGGCGGATGAGCAGCTGATGGACGAAGAGCGAGTGCCACGCATATTCGGTGACGATACGAACCGGCAGACGGTGCGAGAGATCGGCGCCGCCGAAGAGGTCCTTGGCATAAAGCTCACGGCCTTCCGCGAACTTCATCATGTCGGCATAGAGCGCATCGAAATGCGCCGGGGTCATCGGCTTGTTGTTGTCCCACCAGACCTGGCTTTCGGTGCTGGCATCGCGCACGACGAACTTGTCGGTGGCGGAGCGGCCGGTGTGCTGACCGGTGAGAACGACGAACGGGCCGTTCTTGGCGACGTGACCTTCCTTGCGGGCGATCGCGTGCTCATACAGTTCGGGCACAGTCAGGTTCCAGTTGACCGCTTTGAGGTTGCTGAAGCCTTGTGCCTCGAGGCCGAAAGCGCCCCGGTTTTGCGAAGTCATGAATGCTCCCTACCGCCCAATGGTGCTGGCCCCGTGTGTGTTATTTCCCACCGGGGTCTAGCGAAATAATAAAATACGGGGCCGCAGGGCAAGGTGCAATGAGACAGAATGGTTAGGGATCACACCAAAAACCGATATATTTCAGAGTATTGGCTGGTTCCGACATGTCAGCCACCTCATCTGCTAACAGTGTTCGGCATGATTATTTTTGATCCATTTGCGGCGGACGCCCCATGGCGCTGAGCGACGAGGAGCTGGACCGCTATGCCCGGCACATCGTCCTGCGCGAAGTGGGCGGGACGGGACAGGCGCGACTGAAGGCGGCCAAGGTGCTGGTGGTCGGGGCCGGGGGGCTGGGCAGCCCAGTGCTGCTCTACCTCGCGGCGGCCGGGGTGGGGACGCTCGGGATCGCCGATTTCGACACGGTTTCGCTCTCCAACCTGCAGCGCCAGGTGGCGCACCGGACGGCGGACGTGGGGCGGGCAAAGACGGATTCCGCAGCGGACGCCATTGCGGCGATCAACCCGCATGTGAAAACCGTGCTGCACCCGGAGCGGCTGACCCAAGAGAACGCGGCGGCGATCATCGGCGGCTACGACATCGTGGCCGACGGGTCGGACAATTTCGATACCCGCTTTTTGATCAACGACACCTGCCACCGGTTGGGCAAAACGCTGGTCTCCGCCGCGGTGACGGAGTTCGACGGGCAACTGGCCACCTTCAAACCGCATGTCGGGGAGCACCCCTGCTATCGCTGCATCTTCCCGGAGGCACCGCCGCCGGGGACGGCGCCGTCCTGCTCCGAAACCGGGGTTCTGGGCGCGGTTGCCGGGGTGATGGGCACCCTGCAGGCACAGGAAGTGCTGAAGGAGATCACCGGCGCCGGCGAGAGCATGGCGGGGAAACTTCTTATTTACGAAGCGCTATCGACGCGCTTTCGCACCGTGCGCGTGAAGCGCGATCCCGCCTGCGTTCTGTGCCGTCAGGGAACCTCGGAGTCTAATAAAACTTAACCGGTACTTAAACGGCTTCGCGCGATAGTTACGCTGTCAACGCTGGGGCCTATTGTGGCGCAGGAAATTCACTTCGAAATCTTCAAGCGGGTCGGCGCCAAAGGCGGCTGGTCCATGCACGACGTGTCGTCGAGCCGCGATGCCGCGCTGAAGGTCGCCGAAGAGTTGATGAAGGCGGAAAAAGCCACCGGCGTGAAGGTCATCAAGGAGACCTACAATCCGGAGACCGGCGATTACCTGTCGCTGAAGATTTACGAAGACGGCCACACCAAGATGAAGGTGGACAAGGCCGCCGAGGATGTGCCGCACGCGATCCCGTGCTTTCAGCCGGACGATCTGTATTCGTATCACGCACGCTCGACCATCGCGCGGCTGCTCACCGATTTCCTGGCACGCAATCGCTGGACGGTGACGGAGCTGATCCATCGCGCCGATGCGCTAGAGAAACTGGAAGCGACCGGCACACAGTTCCAGCACGCGATTCAGAAAGTGGCGGTCGCGCAGGCCGCGACGACAACGACGCCGGTTTCGCAGATCGTCAAAAGCCTGAACGAGCTGGCGACGAAATCCATTCACCGCGTGTATCGCGACGATCGCGAGAAGCGGTTTCCCGTCGTGACACCGGGCAAGTTCGGCGCGCTGGCCACCAAGCTGGCGGAAACGCCGGGACCGGGCGCGGCCTATGTTCTGAACGGCGCAATCGCCAATCATCTGCGGCCCGCCAAAGCATGGGACGAGAAGCTGGCACTGCTGCTGAAGCTGATGCCGGAATTGCCGGCGGAAGGCAAAGGGCGCGATCTGCTGCTCGCGAGCATCGACCAGATCGCCGCCGAGATGCTGAACGGTTCGGCTGCGCTGCACGAGCTGATCGGCGAGCACGAAAATCTGGGCGAAGCGCTGGCGGCGATGGTACGCCTGTTCAGCGGCAACCAGGCGGCAGCCAACCAGGGCATGACCTTGCTGGCGCAGCATTTCAAAGCGGACGAACTCTCCGAAGCGCGCACTGCGGTTGCCAATCGCATTCTGGCCGAAATGAAAAGCGTCAAACGGCTGTCGCATCTGGGCGTGACGCACGAGTTGATGCTGCTGCGCCAGATCGCGAACAGCCTGGTGCTGGCGCAGGGCAAGTATCTGAGCCACGAAGACATCATCGCGGCGTTCACCCTGCGCTCCAAGCGGCTGGTGGCGCATGAGGCGATCGGCAACCTGCTCTCCGACGCGAAAGACGTGGACGAGAAGATCGAGCGGCTGTTGTCGGTCGAAGAAAACATCATCGGTGCGGAGAACAAGCGCCAGCTCACCACCTTCCTAATGCCGATCCTGCAATCGAATGCGTTCGACGCGCACTTCCTGCAGGCGAAGACGCCGCCACTGACGCGCATGCAGCGGCTGGCCGAACTGCAGGCGCGCGTGCGGCGCAGCGGTTTTCAGGACAAGGAACGGCGCGAGATATCTGACCTGTTCGACAAGACGGCGAGCGAGATCGACGAAAAGGGCAAGGTTCTGGAAACGATCGACAGCCGCGCTGCGACGAATGTCGAGCGGGCACAGACCCTGCTGCGCCTGTTCGCGAGCAACTCCATCACCGAAGGGCGGCTGTCCGCCAAAGCGCGCGAGATCATTCTTGGCTGTCTGGCGCGGCCCGGCTTCTTGACCGGCTATGTCGCGCAGCAGATGCGGCCGGGCATGAAACCGGATGCCGATGCCGCGATGAAAGAGTTGATGGCGACGCTGAACAAGGCCGGCATCACGTCCGAGACCGGGCTGAAGAACATCGCCGCCTAGCGCATGGTGCCGGTGCTTCTGGGTGTCAGAAGCATGTCGGCGAGCCACAGAATCAAGCCGAGCGAGATGAAGATGTCGGCGCTGTTGCAGACGAACAGCGGCTGCTGCCCGATGCGCACGACGAGGAAGTCGAACACCGCGCCGTGAAAGACGCGGTCAGTGAGATTGCCGACCGCACCGCCAACGATGAGGCCAAAGCCCGCCGCAACCAGCGGGCGCTCGGCCCGGAACGCCGCGATCGCGAAGGCAAGCGCGAGAACGGCGAGGGAGAGCGCGAGCACTGCGCTGCCCGTCGCCGTGCTTTGCCACAGGAAGCTGAACGAGACGCCGCGGTTCCAGGCGTATTGCAGGTCGAGCAGACCGGGGACCAGCACCAG
>DATAHD010000413.1:0-11473 GCA_036263395.1 Rhizomicrobium sp.
TCTTGCCGACGGGCGCGAGCGCGCCTTCGGGGAAGATGAGGATCTTGCGGCCGTCGCGATGCGCATCGGCGGCACGCGCTTTCAGATCGGCACGTGCCTGATGCCCGCCGCAACTGTCGACGACGATCGCGCCGATCTTGCGCAGCACCGGGCCGAGCAGCGGCAGCTTCTCCAGATGATCGCCGGTGACGAAGGCGAGATCGTCGAACTGGTCGTACGTCGCAAAGCCGTCGCCCCAGCTTTGATGCTTGGACGCGACGATGAAGGCGCCGTCCGGCAGGCTCTCGCGCCCCTGCACGCGGATGCGGATACCGGCGAAGATGCGCATCGCCTGCACCATGCGGCGGACATAACGCCGGATGAAAAACGCCGTCGCCGCACGGCCGGGGATCAGAACGCAAAGCGCCGCCAACAGCCCGTAGGTGATGGAGAGCATCCAATAGGCGACGGAGAAAGCGAAGTTGCGCATCAGACGACTATAGCCCCGTGTGATGATGTGTGTGTTAAGGCGGAGCGGGCAATTGCCAGCATCGTGGCGTGTTCAATCGATCGCGTAACGGAAATGGCCGGTGATCGTGTAGGCGAAGAGGACATCCTGAACGATCTGGCCCTCGCCCATATTGTGCAGGATCAGCGGGCGTGAGCCGTCCCAGCTGCGCTGCGCCATCACGATGCCGATATGCGGTGTCGAGCCTTTCGGATTCAGATTCCAGGTGACGAGATCGCCGGGCTTGTAGTCGCGCGGATCGAAGGTGACGTTCAGCGCTGCGCCCTGACGGCGGAAGAAGGTCGCGAGATTCAACACGCGGCGATGATCGACATTGCTGTCAGGATGATGCAGGCCCCACTGCTTGGGATAGAGGGCGAAGTTGCGCGTCATGTCTTCGTGGACGCGTTGCTGCAGGTCGATGCCGATGCCGCGATAGGCGCGCACGACGACATCAGCACAGACGCCGGTGTTCGCCGGCACGTCGCCGCGCGGATAAGCGATGCGGTGATAGCCGCTGTCGAAGGTGACGGCTGGGTTCTCGAGCTTCGCCGCGGCCTGGAGGAAGTTCGCTGCAGGGATAGTCTTGGCCATCGCGGGCGCAGCGAATACCGCCACTGCCAGCACCAGACAGAATGGCCTCTTCGCCATCGCGACGCCCCGCGTTTGCGAGGGTTATTGGTTCGTGGTTCCGTGGCGAAGTTGCGGCGGAGATTTGTCTGTTGTGAGAAGCCCGGCTTCGCTCTTTGAGCTACGCCGTGGCATTTTTCAGCGCGCTGCGCTGAAAAATGGTGGAGCTGAGCGGAATCGAACCGCTGGCCTCCTCATTGCGAACGAGGCGCTCTCCCAACTGAGCTACAGCCCCTAACCGGGTGCGGGCGCGAGGCCCGAAATGGGAGGCGGTATGTAGGTTTTGCCGCTTCCCCCTGTCAAGGCGGCGATGCGGCTACCGGTAGGCCGGAACTCCTTGTGTGAGGCGGCGATCAGGTGTCCGGCGGTAGGGCATCCGCGATGCGCTGGATCAGGGCATCCTTCTGGGCCGGGGTCATCGGGCGCTGCTGGTAGATGACGAAGGCACGCAGGATCGGCAGGTAAGGCTGCATCGCGGCCGTCAGCTCAGCCGGCAGGACACCGGTCAGCCGGGCGTATTCGGCCTGCACACTGTTGTTGATGCGGGCGGGCAGCACCGGATCGAGGTCTTCGGCCACGATTTCGGTCAAGGTGATGTGCGCCCGCGCGATGTCGAAGATGCCGGGCGCGCGCAGGGCGCAGGCCCAATCGATGATCTTGGGGCCGTCCGCCGTCATGATCACGTTGCCCGGATGAAGATCGCCGTGACAGAGGCCGTCGCCGGGCGGCAGACGGTCTATCAGGGTAAGGACACCGGTCGCGATATGCTCCGCCAACCCGCCGCTGCGCGCGGCGGACGCCATCCAGCTGCGCAGCGAGGCAACGATCGGCGGCGGCTCGATGGCGTGGACGGCGTGGTAAAGGCCCGCGAGAATCTTGCCGACCTCTTCGCGGGTCAGCGCGCCGGCCAGCAGTTGCTGGGCCAAGGTCGGGCCTTCGAGGCGTGCGAGGACGATGCCGAAGCGGCCGTCCGGCATCACCTCATCGAAAACCTGTGGTGCAGGAACGCCGTTCGCGAAGGCGACGCGGGTGGCGCGCGCCTCATGCTGACCGAAGCGCCGGAGGTCGCTGGACCGGAACAGTTTTACGATCTGGCCGGGCGCCCAGGCATGGATGTCCGCCGTGTTGCCTTCGCCGAGCTTTTCGCCAAGAGAACCCTGCATCGCGCGCCCCCAAAGCCTGGCGGCGCGCATGACGCTGCGCCGCTACTTCCCCTTATAGCTCACACGCCACACGGTTTTGCCGGCGTCGTCGGCGATCAGGAGGGCGCCGTCCTTCGCGACGGCGAGGCCGGCGGGGCGGCCCCAGACTTTGGCGGGTTTGCTGCTGCCGTCCCAGAAGCCGGTGGCGAAATCGGTGTAGGCGTTTTCCGGGCGGCCTTTGCTGAAGTGCACGCGCACCACCTTGTAGCCGGTGGGATTGCCGCGGTTCCACGAGCCGTGCAGCGCGACGAAGGCGTCGCCTTTGAAGTCCGCCGGGAATTGCGTGCCCTGATAGAAGACAAGGCCGAGCGCGGCGGAGTGGGATTCGAAGAGCACGTCCGGCGTCTTCGTCTTCTTCACGAGATCGGGACGCTTCGCGCCGAAATCGGGATCGGGATGCGGGCCGGTGTAGGCGTAGGGCCAGCCGAAGAATTCGCCCGCGCGAATGCGCGTCATGTAATCGGGGACGAGATCGTCGCCCAGCAGGTCGCGCTCGTTGACGGCGACATAGAGATCGTCCGTACCTGGATAGAATGCGATGCCGACGGGATTGCGGATGCCGCTGGCGAAGGTGTGGAGATGGCCGTCGGCGTCGACTTTCTGCACCGTGGCGCGCGGTTCGGGTTCGCCTTCTTCCACATTCGCGCCGCTGCCGATGGCGATGTACATCGCGCCCGCCTTGTCGAACGCGATGTTGCGCGACCAGTGATCGCTGTCGCCGCCGAAGCTGTCCTTGGTGATCTTCTTCGGCTTGGCGTCGGTCGTCATGTCGCCGTCCTTGTAGGGAAGACGGTAGGCGGCGTTGACGTCCGCGACGTAGAGCGCGCCATCGTGGAAGGCGATGCCGTGCACCCGGTCGAAGCCGGAGGCGTAGGTCGAGGTCTTCTCCGCCTTGCCGTCGCCATCGGCGTCGCGCAGCACGGTGATTTTGCCGTCCTTGGGTTCGGTCAGGAACACGTCGCCGTTGGGCGCGACCGCCATCCAGCGCGGGCTGGCGAGACCGGTGGCGAAGGGCGCGATGGAAAATCCGTCCGGCACGGCGGGAACGACGCCGTCCGGCCGGGGCACCGTCTGCGACACGACGGCGACCGCCCGGGTTGCCCGTGGTTTCGATAAGTCATTGGCAGAAAAGGAATGTTTCTGGCCTGGCGCAGCCATAGCGGCGGCCAGGGCGGTTACGCTGACGGCAGCGAGCAGGATAATCGGGCGGTGCATGAGACCTCTTACACTTCGGATTTACCGGTCAAAGCGTATCAAGAGCGGGAAATGTTCCGGCCGGTCAAATCTCTTCTGCTCGTTGCGGCGCTTGGCGTGTGCGTCAGCACATCCGCGCGCGCCGAAGAGAAGGAGATGGCCAAGCACAAGACCACGCAGTCCGAGAGCTGGGTCGCGTTCGAGCCGATGTATTCGACGATCATCGACGCCAACCGGCCGTGCGGCATGCTGCTGGTCGAGATCGGTCTCGATATTCCCGATCCCGCTTTGCGCGAAGATGCGGCGCGCGCGGCGCCAATCCTGCGCGATTACTATGTGCGCAGCCTGACGAGCTTTACCGCATCGACGGTGCGGCCGTGGCGGCAGCCCGATGTTTCGGTGATTGCGGCGCGGCTGCAGCGCGTGACGGACCGCGCGCTGAAGCAGACCGGAGCCCGCGTGCTTCTGGGCCAGGTCGCGATCCGCATCACGCGTTGATTTCCAATCGCCGGCCTATTGGCCGAGCGTGAGTTCGCGCTTGCCGAAGTCGAGTGTGTAGCCGCCCTTCGCCCACAGCACATCGCTGCCGATGGTACCGAGCCTGGTGTCGGAGAGATCGCCGTCGAGTTCGATGCGCACCTCTTTCAGCGTGACGGTGGCGTTGCCGATGGTGAGATTCAGTGACGGCAGGATGGCTGCGGTCTGCGTCACCACCTTGCCGGCGCCGCCGACCATCGCGGCTTTGCGTTCGAGGCCTTTCAACGCTTCGGGATGCTCGCGACCGTAGCGCGCTTCGAACACGGTCTTGTTGGCGCCGCTGTCGAGGAGGAACGGCAGGGTCTGGCCATTTGCTTTCACCTGGGCGTAAGCGCTGAACCCGTCGAAACGGAGATTGCCTGGTGTGGCGCTGAGTGGGCTGGGCGCGAAGGCGAGTTCGCGCGCCGTGCCAGGCTTGCCGGTCTTCACATCGCGAAAGGTGATGCGGCCGAGCGCGGCGAGCACCGGATAGCCGATGATGACGTCGATGCGGCTCTGCGGGCCGAGCGGCGAGAGCGCGGCATCCGACACGACGAGGAATGCGACGTTGTGGAACGTCATGCTACCGAGCTTGAGCGTGTGGGCGATGGCGAGCGTCGAGTCGACAGCGTCGGTGGTCGAACTGCTGACGCTGGTTTTGCGGGTGAGGCGTTTGACCCCGAGGGCCTTGGCGGCGGTCTCGCTCAATGTCGAGATATTGGCGCCGGTGTCCACGACCGCCTGCTGCGCCTTGCCATCGATGAGGACCGGCGCGGTGGTGAGGCCGAGCGGACTGACGCCCAGCGGCACGCGGCCGGCGGTATGTTTTTCGGCCGATTGCGGTGGCTGATCGCGCAGCGCCATCGCAACGCCGCGCGCCTGATCGAGACCGGCGCGGGTGTCGGCGTCGAGCGTGTCGGCATACTCGGAGATTGCGCGGTCATAGAAGGTGGCGGCATCGGCATAGTGACCGTCGCGCAACGCGATATTCCCGGCATCGGCCATCGCGCGGCGGGCGATGGCGGGACGCGTTTTCGGATTCGACCACGCGGCACGGAGAAGAGGCGCCGCGCTCTGATCATCGAGCCGCGCGGCAGTGACGGCGCCTTCGAGATAATCGCGCAGACCCGGTTCGGTCTGCGGTTTCTGCAGCAGCGCTTCCATCGTGAAGGGATCGGCGTCGAGCACCGGATCGGGCGCGGCCTGAGCCGCAACGACGGTGGCGATCACGATCGCTGTTGCGAGTAGCGGTAGCCTGAACATCATCAAATCTGTCTCACATGGGTTCGCTGTGCGGACAAGCAGCTTTCAATCCGGGCCAAGCGTGAGCGACAGTTTGCCGAAGTCCGTAGTGTAGCCGCCTTTGGCCCATAGCAGATCGGCGCCAATGGTGCCGTAGAGATCGTCGGCGCCACTGCCTTCCAGTTCGATCTTGACGTCGCTGAGCATCACATGCGTGCCGCCGACCGCGGTATCGAGTTTGGGGATGACGGCGCTGTCGCGTTTCTCCGCACCGCCACCGCCGATGGTCGTGCCCATGCGATGCGCGAGACCTGCGAGACGCTCGGGGAATTCTCGCGCGTAGCGCTTGCCGAAATAGGTTGTGTTGCTGCCGCTGTCGATGGCGAACGGCAGGGTCTGGCCGTTGGCGCTTACGAGGACGAACGGTTTGTAACCCGCGAAGCGGAGATTGCCGGGATGTGTGGTGCGGGCGGACGGCGTGAAATCGAGACTGCGCTTGCCACCCGCGTCGCGAAAGGTGACGCGGCCGAGGGCAGCGAGCACCGGCAGGCCGATGATGGCGTCGATCCGGTTCGCCGGGCCGAGCGGCGACAGCGCGGCATCGTCGAGCACGAGGAACGCGACGTGGTGCAGCGTGATCGTGCCGAATTGCACCGTATCGGCGATGGCCATGTGCGAGGCGATGGATGTGGTCGCGGTGCGCGTAACCGTGTCGCGCGCGATGACGGTGAGACCGAAACGCTTTGCCGCCGTGGCGCTGAGCGCGGAGATATCCGAACCGGTGTCGATGACCGCGACCTGCGCCTGCCCTTCGATGGTCACCGGCGCAGTGGTAAGGCCGAGCGCATTGGCGCTGAGGTCGAGATGGCCGGGGAGCGCGCGCTCGACAGACTGGGCGGGTGCGCCGCGCATCGCCATCGCGCCGTCGCGGGTCTCGCGCGCTTCACTGAGCTGCGCGGGCGGCAGATCGCTGCCGTGTTCGGAGATGGCGCGGTCGAGCAGATCGGCGGCGACGTCGTAATGCTCGGCGCGCGCTTCAGTGGTCCCCGCGAGTGCCAGCGCGCGGGCCGCGAGTGCGGGCGGAGCTTGCCGGTCGCGATAGACGGCAGCGAGCGCGTTTGTGGCCGCGACTGTGTCGAGGCGTGCGGCGGCGACAACACCTTGCAGATAATGGCGCGTCGCCGGATCGTGGCGCGCGGGATGGGCGAGCAGCGCCTCCGCCGCAAAGGGATCGGCATCGAGGACGGGATCGAAGGCCGGCGGCGCGGCGAGAGCGGTCGCCAGGAGCAGTGCGGCGGCGAGCGAAAAACCTGCTATAACGCGCATAGGTGATCTCCAATAGGTGACTCGTCACATATGGAGCGTTTGCCGGAAAGAGGAATCACGATGTCGTTACGCGCGGCGCTTCTGGGGCTTTTGTCGGAGGGACCGGCGACGGGATATGCGCTGATCAAGGACTTCGATGTGTCGACATCGGTGATCTGGCCGGCGCCGAAGGGCGAGATCTATCGTGAGCTGGCACGGCTGGAAGCGGACGGGTGCGTGGCGCGCGGCAGTGCCGAGGGGGCGCGGGGGCAGCGCGAATGGCGCATCACAGCGAAGGGGCGGAGCGAGCTGAAACGCGGCTTGCTGGCGGCGGCGGACTACACCCTGCGCTACGACCCGATCCTGCGCGCGGCGTTTCTTGCCGCGCTGACACCGGCCGAGGTGCGCAAGGTCGTGGCGGCGGACCGGGCGTTCTTCGAGAGCGAGCTCAAGGTGCTGAAGACGCGGCGCGCTGGTCCAATGGACGACAAACGCGACCGCCGCCGCTACGCCCTGCCGATGGCGATCGCGTTCTACGAAGCGATGCTGAAATGGTGCGACGAGGCGGAGGCGATCGCGAAGAAGGGGTGATCAGAACTTCAGCGTATCGGGGCCGCGGCAATCAGCATTCGCTTTGCCCGATACGGCCTCCATCTGGGCAGCTTGGCGCACACGCAGGAAGGTGTGCGGACCATCGTCGTTCTTGTAGGAATTGGTATAGACGATCTCGATCTGTGCATCCCCGCCGCGGCAGGCGCGGACGCTGGCGTAGTCAAAAAACGTCTGTTTGTGCAGCTTGTCATGAACGGATTGCAGGTCTTTGCGCGGGGTCCAAAGTGAGGCTTCGCGCCAATCGCTTTGTATCCATTCGTTGGCAAAGTCACGCGGTGTATTTGCGTAGGGCGGAATGCGCGCGACTTGGTCGCCAATGACCGAGAAATGGCGAACCCACTCGCGATTGAGGACCGCGGCATCGATGTCCTCGGCGTGAAAGCGCAGCTCGACATCTCGAACACCAACACGCACCCGTCCAAAATCCTCGTCTCCCCACCAGATAGAGTCTTCCCTGCTCAACAGACGTTTGGGTTTCAAAGGATCGCCGGAAGGACGCACGATGGTGTACCGGATGGCCGACCATGTGGAGGAGCACCACGGCGCGACCGACTTGGTCACGGCGAACCAGAGACCGGACGCATCCGGCGGCGAGACCTGGACCTCGAGACCGCCCGTGGCGCCGTCAATCTGCTTGTACGTATCGGACTGAAGCCGCAGCACTTCGTGCCAGGCTCCATTCTCGAAAGCGAATATCTCCGAAACATCGTCATTCGCGCACGGAACGCTGAAACTGCTTTGAACGCTAATCAGGGATGCGCGCGGGATCGTGACGGTCACAGATATCTCGTCGGCGAAGCGCACCGGGTTATCGACAGACCTGACCTGCATCAGGCGGGCGAGATCGCGTCCGATAGTCCTGACGTCGGCGGCCTCGGGCGCGCAGCGCATATACGCGACGGTGAGCGCCGCGAGTTGCTTTTTCATCGCCACGATCGCGACCTGTGCCGGAGGCGGGACTGCGGGCTCCATATCGCCGACACGAAATGTCTGCAGCGTGGCGTGGGCGCCGTGCAGCGCAGCGGCTGCCTCCTGGACGTCGGGCTGCGAACAGGTTTGCGCGTGCGCAGCCTGCGCCCCGACGCATAGAGCGAGAAGCACAAACAGAACGACGCGGCGCATGACGAATCCCCAGAGCACGCGACGGTGGCGCGCGATCTTGGCGGAATTACGTTTTGTGGGTGGGTCGTCAGAAAACTTTGATCATCTCGAAGGTGTCGACCGGCTCGCCCATTTCGGGATCGAGATAGTTGCGGGTCTTCTGCCAGCCGCGTTGCTCATAGAAGGCGATTGCGCCGGTGTTGAAGGCGCGGACTTCGAGGACGGCGCGGGGATGGTGTTGCGCGATGGTGCGTTCGACCTCGTCCATCAGCGCGGTGCCGATGCCGCGGCGTTTGCTGCGCCAATCGAGATGGATGGCGTGCAGGTGCTCGCCTTCAACGTGGAACATGCCGAGGAGCGTGCCGCCGTCATCGGCGACGATGAACTCCTGCCATTTGTCTTTCGCGTAATTGCCGGCGTCGTCCTGCGCCGCGAAGCGTTGCACGGCGACGAACGGTAGATGCGGCGCCCAGTTGGTGAGCCAGGAATTGCGCAGCAGGGTTTGCAGCGCAGGGATGTCCGCTTCGAGGGCAGGGCGGATGATCATCGTGTCAGCGCCCGGTGAAGTTCGGATCGCGCTTTTCGAGGAAGGCTTTGATCGCTTCGCGGTAATCCTCGCTCGTCGTGGCGAGGGCGTATTGGTCCAGGTCCATGAAGGTCGTCGCGTGGTTCAGGGCGTTGGCGGCAGCATTGACCGATTGCTTGGTCATGCGCACGGCGTTGGGCGGGAGCTTGGCGGTGCGCGTCGCCCAGTCGCGGGCGCGGGCGAGCGCTTCGCCGGGTTCGGCGATCTCATCGATCAGGCCCCAGCGGAACGCTTCTTCCGCGAACACCTTCTCGCCGAAGATCACGAACTTCTTGGTGTTGGCCGGGCCGATCAGCGCAGTGAGACGCGGGACGGAATGCCAGCTCATGTTCATGCCGAGCGGCACTTCGGGCAGACGCATGTGGGCATCGCGCGCCATGAGGCGGAAATCGCAGGCGACCGCGAGCGCGCCGCCACCGCCGATGCAGAACTTCTCGATCGCGAGGATGGTGACCTGTTCGATCTTCTCCCATGCGTCGCAGAGATCGGGACCGATGCGCACCATCTGACGACGCTCGAGCAGACCTGTGGCGCGGCGGCGATCCATCGCCGGATCTTTCAGATCGGCGCCTGCGGTGAAAGCGCCCTTGCCAGTGAGGATCACGGCGTGGGTTTCGATGTCGTCGGCGAAAGAGCGCGCCACCTCTGTGAGTTCGAGGATCAGCTGGCGTGAGAGCGCGTTGCGGCCATCGCCGCGATCGAAGGTGACGGTCGCGATGCCGCCCTCGCGCTCGATGGTGATGAAGTCGCCGATTTTGGTGGTGGTCATACGCAACTGTATCGCCCTCTCCCCCATCGGGGGAGAGGGTTGGGTGAGGGGGTGTTGCGGTGTGCGAGATGTTCGGAGGGATTTGAGGTGGCGGAAGCACCCCCCTCACCCTGGCCCTCTCCCCCGTTGGGGGAGAGGGAAGTTCGTTTAGGCCGCCGGGCTCTGCATGTTGTGCACGATGCCGAGCAGGGTTTTGCGCGGGAGGAATGGCGTCAGTCTCGCCAGCATGCGGTTGCGGGTGCCGGTGATGACGACGCGCTTGTTCTTCTGCCAGCCACGATAGCCCTGTTGTGCCACAGGGGCCGAGCCCATCGCGTTGCCGAGGTTCTTCGCAAGGTTGGTTTTGCCGGTGCCGGCGCGTTCGCGGAAGTTGCTGACCGTTGGGCCGGGGCAGAGGCAGCTGACCTTTACGCCGGTGCCTTCGGCTTCCTTCCACAACGCTTCACTGAACGAGAGCACGAAGGCCTTCGACGCATAGTAGATCGCCATCAGTGGGCCGGGCTGGAACGACGCGGTGGAGGCGACGTTGAGGATGCCGCCGCGTTTGTTGGCGAGCATGCGCGGCCAGTAGATGTGCGTGAGTTCGACGAGAGCGCGGTCGTTGAGATCGATCATGCCGAGCTGGCTTGCGCGGTCCGAGCCGTTGAAGGCGCCGGCGATGCCGTAGCCGGCGTTGTTCACGAGCGCATCTACCGTGAGCCCCTTCGCGGCAATCTCGGCGGCGAGCTTCTCGCCATTGCCGGGGACGCCGAGGTCGCTGACGATCGGCGTCGCCTTCACGCCGTATTTCGCGGCGAGGCGGTCAGCGACTTCTTTCAGCGCTGCTTCGGAGCGGGCGGTGAGGATTAGGTCGTAGCCGTCCTTCGCGAAGCATTCGGCGAGGTCGACGCCGATGCCCATGCTGGCGCCGGTGACGAGCGCGGTCTGGCCTTCGCCCTTTTTCTTACGTGCCATGTCTGGTTTCTCCCTCTTGCGGATCGGTGATCATTTGGCGATGGCGCGCCACAGCGCCTCTTCCATGTCGGTGGCGGTAGCGCCGTCGAAGTCGAGGGCGCCCTGGCTGGCAAACTTCACGAGCCCGGCGGCCGCGCCCCACATCAGGGCGACCACCATGACGGGGTCGAGATCGCGGATCGCGCCGGCCTTGCGGCCCTCCCGGATGAAGGCTTCGGCGGCCTCCCGATAGGTGCGGCTGAGGGCGCGGGATTCCTCATCGAGGTAGTTGCCGTGGTGGTGCAGGTCCATGAACCGGGTCGCGGCCGAGCGGGCGCGGGCGAACAGGGTCATGCGCTGCCAGTAAGCGCCGAACTGACCGCGGATGGAGAGGCCGGGCGGCAGGGGGGCAAGGACGACCTCGTTGTAGATGGTCTTCCAGTGCCGGTAGAGCGCGTTGACCAGCGCCTCCTTGGTCTCGAAGTAGCGGTAGACGGTGCCGACCGCAACGCCCGCTTTGGCGGCGATTTCGGGGACTGAGACGCCGTCAAAACCCCGGCTTTCGAATAGCTCGAGCGCCGCCGCGAGCAGGCGGGCGCGCTTGTCGTCGGCGGACTTGGGTTGGGGTTTTTCGAGGATTTCCAACATTTATTGATGTGAATGAATGTTCATTCACAAGATAGGGCTGGCTCTCCTCCCTTTCAACCCCACCCTCACTGTCATCCCCGGCGACTGGCCGTGCGCAGCGCGGCCGGGAGGGAAGCGACTGTCTTTTTGGTCAAGCGTTTTGCCATGGTGATTTGTCTCTGAGTATGGCGTTGAGGATTGTGAGGAGCTTTCTGGCGACGGCGATGATGGCGAGGAGCTTGGGTTTGCCGGCGGCGACGAGGCGGTCA
>DATAHD010000414.1:0-2452 GCA_036263395.1 Rhizomicrobium sp.
CGCGGCGTCACGATCATCAGCCCCACCTGACCGGTGCCGGTAAAGAGCCGCCACTCCATTTTCACGAAACCGAGGCCCGGGCTCTTTGGCGATGTGGTCAGATCGATGATTTCGATTTCAAGGCGCAGAACGTCGCCCGGCCGCACTGGTTTGATCCAACGGGTTTCGGCAACGCGGCTGCCGCCGCGGTTGGCGGATTTGAGCAGCAGGCCATCGCACGCCAGCCGCCACGCCATCGCGCAGACGTGCCAACCGGAGGCCGACAAGCCGCCGAGCATCGAGGACTTCGCGGCGTCTTCATCGAGGTGATGTGGCTGGGGATCGAATTCGCCGGCGAACTCGAAAACCTCTTCCTTCGTTACGGCACGGGTGCCGCAGTCGATGATCTGGCCTTTGTGGAAATCCTCGAAATAGAGTGTCATCGACTAATCCGTGAAACTGACAGTGACGTGCGTCTTGCCGGGGCCGAGCGGTGCGATGGTGACGCGGCCCCTACTCTTCGGCGCCTTCGACACATCGAGCACCAGCGTGGTGCCGTAGCTCATCGTATCGCCGCCCTTCCATCCCGCTGCGAGCAGCGTCTTGCGATAGTAGGCCGCGACCTGCAGCGGGGTGAGCGCGATGTCGAACTCGGTGACATCCTCGACGGGTCGATGGACACGCTGCGCCCCGGGCGGAAGTGGATTGCTGGCGGCGGCGAGCGCGGGTGTCGCGATCAGTGCGATAGCTGCGAGGAAAGGTGCGAGGCGCATCGCTGGACTGTGGCACGGCTTGATGCAGTGAGCCACTGACGAGAGGTTATGGGTTCACGCGGAGGCGCGAAGATCGCGGAGCAGCGTTTGCATCCCGTGAATGGGAGGATGCCGAAGCATTCCTGGCGCGCTTCGCGCGCCGATCAAGCTTCAGCAGCGGTAGCTCTCGCCGTTCGCGAAGAACTCCGCGATCTCCGCGCCTCCGCGTGAACCCATCTTACGCTTGAACGAACTCAGGCGTTGAAGCGGAAGTGCATTACGTCGCCGTCGATGACGACGTATTCCTTGCCTTCGAGGCGGAACTTACCGGCGTCGCGGGCGCCGGCTTCGCCTTTGCCGGCAACGTAGTCGGCATAGGCGATGGTTTCGGCGCGGATGAAGCCGTGTTCGAAGTCGGTGTGGATCACGCCCGCGGCCTGCGGGGCTTTCGAGCCCTTCGTCACCGTCCAGGCGCGCGCTTCCTTCGGGCCAACGGTGAAGAAGGTGATGAGACCGAGGAGATCGTAGCCGGCGCGGATCAGGCGGTTGAGGCCCGGCTCTTCAAGACCGAGGCTGTCGAGGAAGTCTTTGCGCTCTTCGACGGGAAGCTGCGCGACCTCTTCTTCGATGCGCGCCGAGATCACGACGGCACCGGCGCCTTCAGCTTTCGCCTTGGCTTCGACGGCGGCGGAGAATTTGTTGCCGGTTCCGGCCGCGGCTTCTTCCACGTTGCAAACGTAGAGCACCGGCTTTTGCGTCATCATGCCGAGCTGGCGATAGGGCTCGCGCTCTTCCGGCGTCAGCTGTGCCTGGCGCGCCGGTTTGCCTGCGCGCAGCAAGGTGATCGCCTTCATCATCAGCGCGTATTGTTCTTTGGCTTCTTTCTCGCCGGAGTTCGCCTTCTTCTCGATCGGCTTGATGCGCTTCTCGAGACTCTCCAGATCGGCGAGCATCAGCTCGGTCTCTACCGTGTCGGCGTCACCGACCGGATCAATCTTGCCTTCGACATGGGTGATGTCGTCGTCCTCGAAACAGCGCAGCACGTGCACGATGGCGTCCACTTCGCGGATGTTGGCGAGGAACTGGTTGCCGAGGCCTTCGCCCTTCGAGGCGCCGCGCACGAGACCGGCGATATCCACGAAGGTGATGCGCGTCGGGATCAGTTCGGCCGACTTCGCAATCGCCGCCAGCGTCTCAAGGCGCGGATCGGGCACCGCCACGTCGCCGACATTCGGCTCGATGGTGCAGAACGGATAATTCGCGGCCTGCGCGGCAGCCGTCTGGGTCAGCGCGTTGAAGAGCGTGGACTTGCCGACATTCGGAAGTCCCACGATGCCGCATTTGAATCCCATCACAAACCTTCGATCTCGCGCGATGCCGCGCCGTTATTTTCCGTTTGTCTTTTCGTCCGGTGTATCGGCGCCGAAGCCTTTAGCGGCCATCGCCAGATGCACCTTGCTCTGGAAATGCGAGTCGTCGCTCTTGGCCAGCAATGCGGCGTTGTCGGCGATCGCGTCGCACATGGTCTCGACCCATTCCTTTTCGCTCTTGGCGAAATCGGACAACACATAGGAATGGACCAGTTCCTTCACACCGGGATGACCGATGCCGATCCGCGCCCGGCGATAGTCATTCCCGAGATGCGCGCTGATCGAGCGCAGCCCGTTATGGCCGGCATTGCCGCCGCCGGTCTTGATGCGCAGCTTGGCCGGCGGCAAATC
>DATAHD010000415.1:0-2550 GCA_036263395.1 Rhizomicrobium sp.
GGTGATGCATGTGTCGATGGAAGACCTGCCGTTCGGCGGCGTCGGTCCGAGCGGCATGGGCAGCTATCACGGCATCGACGGCTTCCGCACCTTCAGCCACGCGAAGGCGGTGTTCGAGCAATCGAAGCGCGATCTGACCGCCATGATGCGGCCGCCATACGGTGCCGCGATCCAGAAGATACTGGACGGCGGGATCAAGCGGTAGAGAGCGCTGTTCTCATCTACCTAAACACCTCATCACCGGGTGAGCCGAAGCGAAGCGTAGGCCATCCCGGTGATCCATTGCATTCATGCGTGACGAGCGAGGTTTGGTCTTGACCAGTTGAGGCAATGGATGGCCGGTACGCCCTCCGCTGCGCTACGGGTCGACCGACCATGACGACTGTGGGATTGGAGGCAGGAGCGCGCTAACTCACGATATCTTCGCGCACTGTTTTCCGCGCCCACCAGAACAGCGCGACGGAGATCAGGACGACCACTGAGGCTAGTAGCATCGCCCACCGGATGCCTTCCACTTCTCCCATCTGTGCGGCGAGGATGTCGTTCAAGGCACCAACGCTCATCGGGCCGAAGCCGAGGCCGATCAGGTTCAGCACGAAGAGCAGCACCGCCGCGGCGGTGGCGCGGCTTTGCGGGGCGACGACGCTCTGCGCCGTGGCGTAGACCGGCCCGTACCACAATGTGTTGAGCAAGGTTGGGATGAAGCCGATGGATAGCGCAAGCGGCACGCTCGGCACCAGATAGACCGCGAAGATGAAGGGCATCGAAATCAGTCCCGCGATGGCGGGCACGCTCATGTACGAGCGCTTGTCGCGCACCGCGGCTCTGTCAGCGAGGAAGCCGCCGAGCCAGGTGCCGATGATGCCACCGATGCCGCCGGTCAGGGCGCTGGCTATACCGAGGAAGCCCTGCGGCCCGAGGCCTACGCGGGTGGCGAGATCCGCAACTTCGGCACCGTGTACACGCAGGAAAAACGGGGCGCTGAACGCAGCTTGACCGTAGCCGACGAATGCCATGAGGCCGGCGGCGACGGCAACGAGCCAGAAGGTGCGCTTGCCGCGCAGTTCTTTCAGCGTGGCGGAAAAACTTGGCGCCGAGACGGCGCGCGCCTGCAAGTGCGCAGCGATGTGTGAGCGCGGTTCCTTGATCGTCAGCGCGATGACGATTGCGAGCAGCAGACCCGGCGCACCGGCAACGAAGAAGGCAAAACGCCAGCCGTAGGCATCGGCGATCACGCCGCCGAGAATGAGGCCAAGCATCGAGCCGATCGGCACGCCAAGCGAATAGAACGCGAGGGCTGAGGCGCGCTTCTCCGGCGGCGTGATGTCGGCGATCATCGAATGGGCGCAAGGGTTGCAGCCCGCCTCGCCGAAGCCGACGCCGAGGCGTGCAATCGCCATCATGCCAAAGCTGGTAGCGCGGCCGCTGAGCACGGTGAAGCCGCTCCACAGCGCCATCGCACCGGCGATGATGAGCGGACGGCTGCGCGTTTCGGCGAGACGCGCAATCGGAATGCCGAGGAAGGTGTAGAAGAGGGCGAAGGCAAGACCGCTGAGCATCCCCAGTTCGAGATTGGTGATGTGAAGGTCTTTCTTGATCGACTCCGCGAGGATGGTGACGACCTGGCGGTCGAGGAAGCTGAGCGTGTAGGCGCCCAGCAGCATAAGCAGGATGTAGCGGTGTCTGAGACCGGTGATCGGTGCCGGTGTTGCCGGCGTTTCGGCAACGTCCGTCGCCGCGGTGATATCCGCCATGTGCTTCCCCTCTGCGCCCGCCGTCGTCCTTAAGGATCTGTCCGGCCGCGTGATGCGAACCGGTCGGCATGCGTTGGGGAAAGCTTGTGCGATCTGGCGCGGCTTGTCACGCCCACGTGCAAATGCACATCACCCGGACGCGAAGGGGGGACGCGACCGGGTGATGGCAATCTTAGACTGTCCGGCAAAGATCAGTAGGTTTCGGGTTTCTTCGCGTCGCCCGATTTGACCTTCTGCTCAGCCTCTTTCACGACCTTACTGTCGCCGTGCGGCTGTTTGGATTTGCGGTCCTCCGGCGCACCGACGGCACCCGGAGAAAAAGAGGGGGCGTCGCTGGTCGGAAAGGAATCTTCAAGCTGCTGGTCGATCGAACCCGGGGCACTGTGGGTCTGACCGTCGACATCGCGTTTCGGTTTCGGTTCCATTGTGGCGCTCCTTTTGCGTCGCCGGATGGAAACTCCCAGTTGTGAGTCAGGTTCCGCTGACAACACGTGTTCATGCGGTTCCGAGGAGGTGCCGCGCGGTCAGATGCATCTTCATGGCGCCCTGCAATTTGGCCTCGGTGCCGTAACCTTCCGCAGACCAGATGCAGGAAAGCACGGTTTGCGCCGCGCACCAGCGCAGGACGCGCGTCGTGTCGAGGCCGAGCCTGTCACACAAAATTCGCACGCGGTGTTCGAGAAGCTTCGGGTCGGCGAGCGTATCCCAATGCGGAATCGGATTGCGCAAAAAGGTTCCCGTCTCGTATTCGATTTCGCCGGCGATGCCTTTCGGATCGATCACGAGCCAGCCGCGG
>DATAHD010000416.1:0-1655 GCA_036263395.1 Rhizomicrobium sp.
CCCGCAAGAATGAAAACTAGCCTGCGACAGGCTCGAACTCGCCCGGTTCGAGCCAGATGGAGTGCCAGAACGCCTCGACACCCACCACATTTCCAACCAGAAGCTCGACGCGGCCGGCTTCGCCGATGGCTTCGATGGGAAAGGTCTTGCCGACGCAAAGGGCAAATATCTCCAGCGACTCGGGCGGGAGGCCAGACGTCGGCACTTTGACCACGCGAACCTCGTCGCCAACATTCACCGGAGTACGCATGGGAGCCGTCACGCCGCATCCAGCGGCAAATCTCCCGCGGCGATCCGCTCGCGTAACTCCCGTTTCAGCACCTTGCCCGAGGCATTGCGCGGCAACGCCGGCACGTAGCACACGAATTTCGGCTTCTTGTAGCTGGCGATCCGCTCCTTGCAGAAGGCACTGATCTCGCTCGCCGACACCGTCTGTCCCTCGCGCAGCACCAGCGCCGCCACGACGCTCTCGCCCCATTTCGGATCGGGCGTGCCGAGCACCGCGGCTTCCAGGATCGCCGGATGCTGATACAGCACCTCCTCCACCTCGCGCGGATAGACGTTCTCGCCGCCGGTCAGCACCATGTCCTTCTTGCGGTCCACGATGTAGAGGTAACCATCCTCATCCCAGCGCCCGACATCGCCGGAGCGGAACCAGCCGTCGATGAACGACTCTTCCGTCGCCTTCGGATTGTTCCAGTAGCCCTTCAGCACCTGATCGCCCTTGATCACGATCTCGCCGGGCTCGTTCGGCGCCGCATCGGTGTTGTCGTCGCGCAGCACGCGCACGCGCGACAGCGGCATCTGCTTGCCGACGGAGCTGATGATCGGCAGCCCTTCCTCCGCCGCGCGCACATGATCCTGTTTCGACAGTGCCATCACATTGCCTGCCAGCTCCGTCATGCCGAAGCCGGTGGCAAAGCCGCGGCCCGGAAACGCCTTGAAGCCTTTGCGCAGCACTTCGAGCGGCATCGATGACGCGCCATAACCAAACCCGCGCAGCGATGAGAGGTCGTAATCCTTCAGCTTCGGATTCTCGAGCAGCATGGCCAGCATCGTCGGTGCCATCGGTCCCGAGGTGATGCGATAGGTCTGCACCGCTTCCAGAAAACTCGTCACATCGAACGCGCCGAGGATCACCACCGACCAGCAGCGCAGGTGATACATCGGCATCACATAGCCCGCGACGTGAAACAGCGGGAACATGAACAGCGGCGTCTCATCCGGCAGCGCTTCTGCGCCGTTCGCCATCGAATTCAACACCGACGCGATCAGGTTCTTGTGAGTTAGCATCGCGCCCTTCGGCAGGCCGGTCGTGCCGCTGGTGTAGAGCAGCCAGCACAGATCGTCCTCCGTGATCTTCACGTCCGGTTTCGTCGCCGCGCCGCGCGCCAGCAGTGCGTCGTATGAGATGGTGCCGTCTTCCGCCTCGCCGATCACGATCACCGTCTTCACGCTCGTCAGTTCGGGCAGGATCTGGCGGATGGTGGGAAGGTATTTCGGCTGCACGATGATCGCCGACGGCGTGTTGTTGTTGATGATGTAGGTCAGCTCGCGCGCCGTCAGGCGGTAGTTGAGAAACGTCAGGCACATCCCCGCGCCCGGCACGCCGTAATAACACTCGGCATATTCGGTGCAGTTCTCTGACAGGATCG
>DATAHD010000417.1:0-6882 GCA_036263395.1 Rhizomicrobium sp.
CGAACTCGATCCCGATGTGGCGGTGGTCGTGATCACCGGCGCGGGCGGCGCGTTCTGTGCCGGCGGCGACGTGAAGGGCATGGCCGATGGCTCCGGCGGCGGACCGTCGTCCCGCGGCAGCGACATCGACAGCCGCATCCATAGCCAGCGCGTCAGCCAGCGGGCGACCGCCGGCAAGCTCTACAAAATGCCGAAGCCCACACTTGCGGTGATCCCGGGCGCGGCGGCGGGGGCAGGGCTCTCGATCGCGCTCGCCTGCGATATGCGCATTGCGTCGGAAAATGCGGTGATGACGACGGCGTTCGCCAAGGTCGGCTTCTCCGGCGATTACGGCGGCACGTACTTCCTCTCCCACCTCGTCGGCAGCGCCAAAGCGCGCGAGCTCTACTACCTGTCGGATCGCGTCGACATGAAGGAGGCGCTGCGCCTCGGCCTGGTGAACTGGGTCGTTCCGGCCGATCAGCTCGAAGCCAAGGCGCGGGAGATCGCCGGCCGCCTCGCCAAGGGGCCGCGCGTCGCCTACCGCTACATGAAAGAGAACATCAACCGGGCGGTTACCGGGGCCGATGTCGACGATTGCCTCGATCTGGAGGCGACGCATCACGTCCATGCCGGCCTCACCGAGGACCACAAGGAAGCGGCCAAGGCGTTCGTCGAGAAGCGCGAGCCGGTCTTCCACGGCCGCTGAGGGGCAGCACCGTTCGAACCGCATGGTGGTGACTTTGGGGGAGGGGGCTCCTCTCCCAGAGCGGCCGCATGCCTGCGCACTGGCCGTGAGGCGGTAAGCAGCTGATAACGCGTGCTTTTTCGGAAAATGTGCATTCGAACCGCAAATTCTGCTGATCGGGTAGTGCTGGGTCCGGCCGTCGGTGCGCACTGTGCTCTGAGAATGCCAAGGCATTGAAGATATTGGATATTCGGCCGGAGGTTGTTCCTCGTGTTTTGAGGGAGGGGGGAGGAGTGTCCCCCCCCCGTTGGCAGAGGCGTTGGGGTAAAAGCGGTTGGTTCGCGCAGAGGCGCGGAGGTGGCGCGGTTTTGGTGGGGATTGGTGCCCGATGGTTGGAAAGGTTGGCGCGCGAAGGGCGCGCCGGAGGCCGGCCGCGGCGAGTTTGCTGTGTTCGTATTAAGTAGTTGAAATTGCTTTGGATTCATTCGGAGGTTGTTTGGCCAATTTTGGGGGTGAGGGGATTTTGGGTCGACGGGACGTATGAGGAGCCCGAAGCGCAGGGTTTTGCCTTGCACTTTGCCTGTCACCGCCGGACCTTTATGTTCCGGAGATGGTGTAATTAGGCCAATAATAGGAACATATGGGGAATTTGTCAAGGGGCACCGATGCGCGGAGCGGTGACGGGAAGGACCTAGCGCGCGGAGCGTGCTTCTCCTCCGACGGTGAGTGTTGTGCGGCGTGGTCGAACAGACGCGGCGTCGCCGCGTAGGTTCTCCCCACGGCTTCGCCGTGCCCCTCCACAGCGTGGAGGGACAGATAGCTACGCGGAAGGTGTGCGGGCGTCCCAGTAGGGTGGGGTGCCGAAAGCGTCGCGGAGCCATTGGGTCAGGGCGCGGACTTTGGTCGAGATGCGACGGTCGTTTGGGTAGACCATGTGGACCATGGCGCCTTCGGGTTCTGCGCCGACATCGAGGGCGCGCAGGGCGCCGCCTTTGCGCAGGTCCTGGTAGACGAAGAACGTCGGCAGCAGCGCGATGCCGAGGCCGGCGATCGCAGCGTCGCGCATCAGGATGCCGTTGTTCACGCGCAGCGCCAGTTGCGGGTTGGCGTGCACCATGCCGCGCGAGGCCTTGAAGCGCCAATCGGCAGCGCCGCGGTTGCTGTAGATGATGCCGCGATGGGCATCGAGGCCGGCGATGCTCTGCGGTTTGCCGTGCTGTTTGATGTAATCGGGCGAAGCGACGAGGACGCGGCGGCTGGGGGCCAGGCGTTTTGCGATGACATCGCCGTCCGGTGCCGGGCCGTGGCGGATGACGGCGTCGTAGCCATCGGCCGACAGGTTGACGAAGCGGTCATCCAGTTCGAGCGTCAGTTCGATCTTCGGATGGCGCAGCAGAAAACTCATGATCGCTTTGCTGACGTGCAGGCTTCCGAAGCTGACCGGCGCGGAGATGCGCATGCGGCCCGATAGCTCGCCGCGCCGTTCGACAATCTCCGTCGCGGCCTCTTCGACTTCCTGAAGGATGCGCCGGGCGCGGGCGTAGAAGGCGGTGCCGTCGTCTGTGAGCGCGAGGCTTCGCGTCGTCCGGTTGATGAGGCGCGTGCCGAGCGCGCGTTCGAGCTCTGCAAGGCGTTCGCTGACGACCGATTTTGACACCTGAAGCCGCCGCGCGGCGTCGCTGATCGAACCGGCATCCGCGATGGCAACGAACGCGGCTGCAGATTCAAGTTTCAGCATTGTCCGGCTTCCCCGAAAAGACTGTTCGGGATTTGTCGGCTTATCCCGGCGCGATCCTACCGGCATAGTCGGCGCTTGTCTCGATGGTCTGCTTTGTGGGGGATTGATGTTGAAAGTTCTGAGCGCCGCTGTGGCGATGCTTCTGTTCGCGGTGCCGGCCGCTGCGATTACGCCGTATCCGGCCAGCTTTCATGCGCAGCAGATCAAGACGAACGGCACGTCGTTGTATGTGCGCGTCGGTGGGCATGGGCCCGCCGTCGTCATGCTGCACGGTTTTGCTGACACCGGCGACATGTGGGCGCCGCTGGCCGCGAAGCTGGCCAAGACGCACACGGTGATCGTGCCCGATCTGCGCGGCATGGGTCTCTCCGCGCATCCGAACGACGGCTACACGAAGAAGAACCAGGCGGTCGATATTGCCGGTGTGATGGATGCGCTGAAGATCCAGAAGGCGGATCTCATCACGCACGACATCGGCAACATGGTGGGCTACGCGCTTGCGGTGCAGTATTCCGATCGCATCACCAAATGGGCCGTGATCGATGCGCCGCTGCCCGGCATCGGGCCGTGGGATCAGATCAAGCAGAGCCCCCTTCTGTGGCACTTCAATTTCCGCGGGCCGGATGAAGAGCGGCTGGTGGCGGGGCGCGAGCGCATCTATCTCGACCGCTTCTATAACGAGCTTTCTGCCGATCCGAAGAAGATCGACGAGAAGACGCGGCAACATTATGCGGCGCTCTATGCCCGGCCGCATGCCATTCACGATGCGTTCGAGCAGTTCGGCGCGTTCAATCAGGATGCCGAAGACAACAAGGCGATGCTGGCGCAATACGGCAAGCTGAAAATGCCGGTGCTGGCGTTGGGGGCGGAGAAGTCCTTCGGCGCGCAGGAAGCGGCGGTTCTGGAGCTGGTGGCGGACAACGTGACGCCGGGCATTGTGCCGGCATCGGGCCATTGGATAATGGAAGAAAATCCGGATGCCACGGCGAAGCTCGTGATCGATTTTCTGGCGAAGTAGTTGGAGAGATTGATGCGAGTACTGACTCTTTCGGCTTTGCTGGTTGCGCTTGGCTGTCAGGCGGCGCAGGCGGGCGAGCTTCGGCTCACGCCATCCGACATCACGGCGCTTGAGCCGCATGTTGCGGGCGCGGGGACGTCGGGCGTTTCGGGAATCCGGACCACGGTGTTGTCTGGCGATCCGTCTAAGGCGGGGCTGTACACGATCCGCCTGAGTGTGCCGGCGCATACACGCATTGCCGCGCACGCGCACCGCGATGAGCGCACGGCAGTTGTCGTGTCGGGCACGTGGTATTTCGGCTATGGCCGCGAGGTGAACGATGCGGCCAAGAAGGCGTTGCCCGCGGGTAGCTTCTACAGCGAGCCGGCGGGGGCTGCGCATTTTGCCGAGACGAAGGACGATGCGGTGGTGGTGTACATCACCGGCGTCGGGCCGACGGACACGGTTTATGTCGATGCCGCCGCCGATCCGGGGCATCACTAACGCCAGTTTTCGGCGCCGGAAAATTCGTCCAAGACATCCGCCTGCCATTAGTTGATGCTGCCGTTTCCACATCGGGGGAGTGGCAGCATGCGATTGGCATTGGGAACATTGGCGGGGGCCATTGGCTGGATGATCCTGGCGCTGGGCATCGGGATGGTGGCCGGGCGGTTGTGGCCGGAGTTTGCGGTGGCGTCGCGCAATCCGTTGACGTTGACAACCGTGATGCTGGCGACGCGTCTCGGCATCAGTTTTGTGGCGTCGTTGATCAGTGGGGCGGTTGCGGCACGGCTGGGCGCCTCCGAGCGGGCCGCGTTGGCGGCGGGTGTTTTGCTGCTGCTGTTCTGGGCGCCGTATCATGTGTTGCAAATCTGGGCGCAGTTTCCGATCTGGTATCACCTGACGTTCTTTGTTTCGCTGCCGTTGCTCGCTTGGATCGGCGGGCGGTTTGCGCCGATCGCGCGGTAGTTGTTTGAACTGAGGTGGTCCCCACCCGTTTTCGCTGCGCGAAAACGACCCGGCATCAAGTGCGGGGCAGGCTCTCCCCGCAAGGGGGAGGTGAACGCGCTTACTAAGCCGCCTTCGTGCCGACGATGCGTTTGGCGGGGAATGTTGCTGTCATCGTTGTGCCGACGTCGGGGATGCTGGTGACGTCGAGGGTGCCGCCGTGCATTTCCATCAGGGAGCGGCAGATGGGAAGGCCGAGGCCGGTGCCTTCGTGTTTGCGGGCGAGTTTGGAATCGATCTGGCCGAACGGCGAGAGCGCGACCTCCACCTGATCCGGTGTCATGCCGATGCCGGTGTCGGAGACCGAGATGTGGAGGCCCTCGGCATTCAGGGTTGCCGTCACCGTGACGGCGCCATGATCGGGCGTGAACTTCACGGCGTTGGACAGGAAGTTGAGCACCACCTGTTTCACAGCGCGCGCATCGGCACGCAGCGGCGGCAGATTTGCGGGCACCGCGTTGATCAGGGCGACGTGACCCTCGGCGGCTTTCTTCTGCACCAGGGTCAGGCAGTCGGCGACGATGCGCGAGACGGCGAGATCGCTCTCGTGCAGATCGAGCTTGCCGGCTTCGAGCTTCGACAGATCCAGAATGTCGTTGATGATATCGAGCAGATGCGCGCCGCTGCGATGGATGTCGTTCGCATACTCGGCATATTTGTCGCCGATCGGGCCGAACATCTGCTCCTTGATCACTTCGGAGAAGCCGAGGATGGCGTTGAGCGGGGTGCGAAGCTCGTGGCTCATGTTCGCCAGAAACTCGGTCTTGGTGCGGTTGGCGAATTCGGCCGCTTCCTTGCTGCGCAGGATTTCCTGCTCCATGCGTTTGCGGGCCGAGATGTCGGTGATCCACGACAGCGATGCGGGCTGGCCGTCCCAGATCACGCGGGTGGCGCGGGTTTCCATCCAACGATAGGTGCCGTCGAGATGCAGCAGGCGGAATTCGTAGCAGGAGATTTCTTCATCGCCCGCCATGCGGCGCTTCACGCGTTCGGCGACGAGGCTGACGTCGTCGGGATGAATGCCGCCATCGGGACCGAGGCCGGCCTGCTCCGCCATCAACTCCCGCGCGGTGGCGCGGCCGACCAGGTGCGCGAAGGCGTCGTTCATGAAGAGAACGTCTTTGGCGGTGCGCACGATGATGCCCTGGAGCGAGCCTTCGACCACGCGGCGCATTTGCGTTTCCATGCGGCGTGCGTGCTCTTCTTCGTCGGCGCGCAGGACAACGCGGACCGCGCCATCGTTCGCCGCCTCGAAGGCGCAATAGAGTTTGGTCCAGCGTTCGTTGCCACGCGACCAGCGCACCTGCACCGCGGCGTGACCGCCGGCGCCATCCGCCATCCAGCGGCGGGTGTGTTCGAAAAACGTGCGGTCGCCCGGGTGCAGATGATCGGTGAAGGCCGCGCCATCTACGACGTTGCGCAGATAGCGCGCGGCAATGCCGGCACTGTGCACGAAGCGCACCGCACCGTTGTTGTCGAGCACGACGAAGGCGTCGCCGGCATCTATTTGCGTCTGCGCGTCAGACACGACTCTCTGCTTCCCCACAGGCCGGGTGCCGTTCACGCACCTTGCCGAATGCCTAAAGGTAGAGGGACCGCGTTAACGCTGGCTTACGGGGTATGGTAAGAGTTCGTTAGCCCTACGCGTTTGTCTGCGCAGATTTTGGTTCTGCGACGGGGCGTTTGCTGGGCGGGAGACGCTCAGCCGTTGCCGGAGAGCATGAGGGTGGGGACGCCACCGGTGCCGGCGCGAACGGTGAAGACCGCCGTGCCGGGCTTGCGGCCCTTGCGGACTTCGGAGACGTCGATACCGGCGGCGGCGATGCGGGCTTGCACCTTCTCCGGCTCGGCGACGCGCCAGGCGAGGCCGCCGAAGCTGTCGGGGGCATCGCTGACGGGCTTCTTCAGGCTCATGCCGATTTCGACGACGGCGGAGCCGCAGCGGAAGAACTGTTGCCGCGCGCCCCATTGTTCGTTGGCGCGATCGAGGCGGAGGTCGAGGCCGAGACGTGCGCCGTAGTGGGCGAGGGCGCGGTCCGGGTTCTGTGAGTGCACGACGATGTGGTCGAGGGTGGAGACCGTGGCGTCGGCGGTCTCCGGCGCGACGGGCCACGGCTCCTGCTTCTCGACGATGAATTGCGCCGGGCCGTAGGTGCTTTTGCGCCGTGCGATGGCGAGGCGCCAAGTGCGCTCGCGGCCCTCCGCATCGGTGGAGCGGGTGATGTGCGTGCCGGTGAATTCCAGCCCGCGGCGTTCCAGGGTGTGGCGCGCGGCGTCGAGGTCGACGACGGAGAAGCCGAGGCCCCAAACGCCCTCGCCGTGCTTGTCGATGTATTCGAGCGCGGATTTGCCGGCGGGCGATTCATTGTCGGCGCCGATGACGTCGAGCGCCATGTCGGCGAATTGAAACCAGACATGCCGCGCGCCGCCGACATTGCCGTGCCAGTTGGCTTTGCGACCGAAGATGACTTC
>DATAHD010000418.1:0-6003 GCA_036263395.1 Rhizomicrobium sp.
CTGGCGGCGAAGCTGCCGAACCTTGGCGCGAAGGAGCGCGAGGCGTTGATGCAGATTTCCGGCGGCTCGCTCGGCATGGCGTTGCAACTGTCGAGCGGTGACGGCTTGGAGCTCGCGCGCGACGCGGCGAAGATCATCGACAGCGCAGGCGTGCCCGATGTGCCGGCGATTGTGGCGCTGGCCGAACGTATCAATCGGATGACAGATGGTCTCGACCGGTTCGGCGGCTTCCTCTCGCAGGCATTGATGGATCGCATCCGGACGAAGGCGCGGGCCGGTGCGCCGGGGCTCGATCGCTGGGTTGCGGCGTGGGAAGCGGCGAGCGAAACGGTGACGCGGAGCAGCGGTCTCAACCTCGAACCAAAGCAGACGTTCCTCAACGTAGCGGGGACGCTGGCGCTGGCGGCGAAAAGAGCCGGTTCGCTGTAGGTCTATTTGCCAGCGCGCCGAAAGCACGCTAACGACAGCCATGCTTGTAGACAGCCATTGTCACCTCGATTTTCCCGAGTTCGCACCGGAGCTTGACGCTGTCATGGAGCGTGCGCGTGCCGCCGGTGTGAAGACCTGCGTGTCCATCGGCACGAAGCTTTCGACCTTTGCGCGCGTGCAACAAGTGGCGGAACGGTTCGACGACGTGTGGTGCTCCATCGGGGTGCATCCGCATGAGGCGAAGGATGAGCTGCTGAACGATCCGTCGGTGCTGCTGGAAGCGGCGAAGCATCCGAAGGTGGTCGGTATCGGTGAGACGGGGCTCGACTACTATTACGAACATTCGCCGCGCGAGGAGCAGCGCGCCAACTTCCGCACGCATATCGCGGCGTCGCGCGAGACCGGCTTGCCGCTCATTGTGCACACGCGCGATGCGGATGAAGAGACCATCGACATTCTGCGCGAGGAGATGGGACAGGGCGCGTTCCCTGGTCTCATCCATTGCTTCACCGGTTCGCAGGCGCTGGCCGATGCGGCGGTGGAGATGGGCTTCTGCATCTCCGTCTCCGGCATCGCGACGTTCAAGAACTCGCAGCCGCTGCGCGATATCCTGAAGAGCGTGCCGCTGGATCGGCTGTTGGTCGAAACAGACGCGCCGTTCCTGGCGCCGGTGCCCTATCGCGGCAAGCGTAACGAACCGGCGTTCGTGGCGAGCACCGCGGCGATGCTGGCGGATCTCAAGGGCGTTGCGAAAGACGAATTGGCAACAGCGACGACGGACAACTTCTTCCGGTTGTTCAGCAAGGTCGCGCGGCCGGCATGAGCGAGATCGAAGTCACTATTCTCGGCTGCGGCTCGTCGGGCGGTGTGCCGCGTATCGGCGGGCCGAACGGTGCGGGCGACTGGGGCGACTGCGATCCGGCGAACCCGAAGAATTGGCGGCGGCGCTGCTCGATCCTGGTGCGGCAGAAAACCGATGCCGGCGAGACGGCGGTGGTGATCGATACGGCGCCGGAGTTTCGCGAGCAGATGGTGATGGCGAAGTGCGCGGCGCTCGATGCAGTGCTGATCACGCACAACCATGCCGACCAGACGCATGGGCTCGACGATATTCGCGCGGTCGCCTACGGGATGCGCAAGCGGATCGATCTGTATACGGATCGTCGCTCGCTCGACGGGTTGCACGATCGGTTCGACTATATCTTCGAGACGCCGAAGGGCAGTTCGTATCCGCCGATCGCGGTGCCGCATGAGATCACGGTGCTGGAGCCATTCGAGGTGCACGGGGCAGGGGGCGCCCTTCCGGTGCTGCCGTTCTGGCAGGAGCACGGGAATTTCGGCGCGCTCGGTTTCCGCATGGGGCCGGTCGCGTATTCCAGCGATGTGAATGCGCTGCCGGAGGAGTCGTTTGCGGCTCTGGAAGGCGTCGAGCTGTGGATCCTCGATGCGCTACGCTACACGCCGCATCCGACACATGCGCATGTCGACCTGGCGCTGGAATGGATCCGGCGCGTGAAGCCGAAGCATGCGGTGCTGACGAACCTGCACATCGACCTCGACTACGAGACGCTGAAGCGCGAACTGCCGGCCGGTGTCGAACCGGCTTATGACGGGATGGTGCTAACGGTTCGGGCGTAGTTTTTCCGGACGGAGCTGTGCTCGGGCGCGAACCGTTATCTCTTGGAAGCAGCGTCGCTTTTCGCGATTTGTACATTCGAACCGCAATATCTTCTGAAAGCGTTTTATTGTCCTGTAGAGCCACGGAGGGCGTTGAGACCGATGCCGCTTCGAATTTCGGGGTATTCGTTTTGAAAATCCGATGACCTTCGTCGGTACATTTGTTTTCAAAAAATCGAATGTCGCTGCTTTGTCTGGACCACTCGTTTTCAAATTTTTGTGTCACCCCCTCCCTCCTTCTGAGTTTGCGGTGGCCCCCACCCGTCCTGCTTCGCTCTTTGAGCTACGCAGGACGACCTCCCCGCTGACGGGGGAGATGAACGTGGGGCGGATGGCGAGGCTCGCTGTTGAAGCAATGCGGGAGGTTTGCGCGAGCGACCGTGGGCGCGTGAAAGCGCGTTCCTATCAATCTGATGGCCGGCTGATTTCGGGTGCGCTTGGTCTTCGATCCTCGCGTTCCACGGCGAGGCGAGTCTCTCTCAGGTCCGCTGGAGTTATCCGGGTGTCCCGGTCCCTGGTTCGTCGCTCTGGCCAACTACAAAGGGCTGTCCCGCCGTCGCCACCGCGAGGGCGCAGGTCTCTCGTTTGTGAGAGTTCTGATCAGGTGAGAGAGGTGAATTTTTGGCGCGCCGTTCCGAAGCTGGATGCTCTACCGGGTGACGAGGTGTCTCGGCGGGTTGGCGCAGGCGGTTCTAACTCAGGCCGGTTGGCCGCATAGTTCACTCTCCTTCTTCCCGCTGAGGCGGATTGCTGGAGGAGAGTATGGCTCAGATGTTAGATCAATACAAGAACAAAGCAACGTATTCGTACGATATTTGTATTCATCGCAATGGCGGAAAACTTGGAAATCTTGTCCTCCCCGTGAAACGGGGAGGTGGCTCGCCGCGGAGCGGCGAGGCGGTGGGGTCTGTAAGCAATGATGTTGTTGCTGATCGCCCCCTTCGCTTCGCTTTGCTCAGCACTCCCCCGCTGCGCGGGGGAGATGTGGAACGGCACCTCCCCGGTTGGGACCTGCCAGGCGGATTATTTTGGGTCCCCTTGACCTGCTTCGCGCGGCCAGTCGCCGGGGATGACAGCGGTGTGGGTGGTGGGAGTGGCGTGTCCGGAAGCCTAGAGTGTTCGGATGAATCTCACCATCACGCCGGCTGGCGACGCGCATTACGCGCTCTTTCAGAACCTGCTGCAATTCTACGTCTATGACATGGCGGAGCATGCGAACTTTCCATTCGAGGCGGATGGCTCTTTTGCGATGGGGGATAGCTTCGATCCGTATTTCGGGCGGCCTCGCCCATCGCGGCCGTGGCCTGCAGAGTGGAAGGCGTCGGCGTTCATGGCGCATGTCGATGGCAAGCCGGCCGGGTTTGCGCTGGTGAATGTGCAGAGCGAGACGCCGTCGCTGATCGACATGAGCGAGTTCTTCGTCGCGCGGCAGTACCGGCGGCATCGCATCGGCGAGCAGCTGGCGGCGGCGATGTTCGATCGGTTTCCCGGCAATTGGGAAGTGCGTGAGATGCTGACCAACATCGCGGCGCAGAAGTTCTGGAACCGGGTCATCAACACCTACACGAACGGCAACTTCACCGAGGGGCGTGAGCGGTTCGAGCGCTATCGCAACAGTGAGTTCGTGGTGCAGCGGTTCACGTCCGGCCAATGACACGGAAGCGCACACTCGGTACTGGCCACGAGATTGCGCGGCGCGACTTTCTGCAAGGTGCGGCGATTGGCGTGACGATGGGTGCGCTTGCGCCTGAGCTTGCGGCGGCCGCCCAAGCGGAGGCGCAGAATGTGGCAGGATACTATCCGCCGACGCGCATGGGGATGCGCGGCAGTCATCCGGGATCGTTCGAGGCGGCGCATGCGGTGCGCGATGGCGACTTCTGGAAGAATGCGGCGGCGCTGAAGGACGATGGCGAGAGCTATGACCTTGTCGTTGTCGGCGGCGGGATCAGCGGGTTGTCGGCGGCATATTTCTGGCGTGCGGCGAAACCAGGCGCGAAGATCCTGATCCTGGAAAACCACGACGACTTCGGCGGCCACGCCAAGCGCAACGAATTTCATGTCGGCGGCCGCGTCGAGATCATCAATGGTGGCACGCTGGATATCGACAGTCCATATCCTTACAGCGCGGTGTCGAGCGGCTTGCTGACGGCGTTGGGCGTCGATGCGGCGAAGCTGGAGAAAGAATGCGCCGACGCGTCGGTGTATGCCGGGCTGAAGACCGGCGTGTTCTTCGACCGCGAGACGTTCGGCGGCGACAAGCTCGTGACGCTCGACGGCGATGAAGATGGTGCAACGGCACCGGCGTGGAAGGCGTTTGTCGCGAAGGCGCCGCTGAGCGATGCGGCGCGCGCGAGCGTGCTGAAGATCGAGACCGGCAGCGACGACTATTTCCCCGGGCTGAGCAGCGACCAGAAGAAAGACAAACTCTGGCGCATGTCGTATCGCGACTACCTGCTGAACGTCGTGAGGGCCGATCCCGGCGTGGTGCCGCTGTATCTGCATCGCACCGACGATCTGTGGGGCTGCGGGATCGATGCGGTATCGGCGCTGGATTGCTGGGGTGTCGGGTTTCCCGGCTTTGTCGGCCTGAAGCTGAAACCCGGCGGGCCGTTCCAGAAACGCATGGGCGCGACGCCGGCGGGCTATTCGACGACCGGCGGCTCGGCGTTCTTTCATTTTCCAGACGGCAACGCGTCGATCGCGCGGCTTCTGGTGCGAGCGCTGATACCCGGTGCGATACCGGGCAAGGATGCGCACGACATCGTCACGGCGCGCTGCGACTACGCGAAGCTCGACCGGCCGGAGAATGCGGTGCGCATCCGGCTGAACCAACTGGCGGTGCGGGCGCGCAATGTGGGGAAGGGCGTCGAGGTCGCCTATACCGCCAGCCGCGGCGGCGGAACGGTGCTCCGGGTGCGCGCGAAGGCGTGCGTGCTGGCGAGCTGGAACATGATGATCCCGTATCTGGTGCCGGAGCTGCCGGCGGCGCAGAAAGCGGCGCTGCACCAGCTGGTGAAGACGCCGTTGGTCTACGCCAATGTCGCGCTGCGCAACTGGATGGCGTTCAAGTCGCTGGGCGTGAAGCGCATTGAGGCGCCGGGAAGTTACTTCGCGAACGTGTCGCTCAATCCGGCGATCAACATCGGCGGCTATCGCAGTGTGCGCTCGCCGGACGAGCCGATGCTGATCCGGATGCTGCGCACGCCGGCACAGCCGGGCCTGTCGGAACATGACCAGCACCGGGCAGGGCGCGCCGAACTGCTGGCGACGCCGTTCGCGACGTTCGAGCGGAACATTCGCGACCAGCTGGGCCGGACCCTCGGCGGCGCCGGGTTCGATCCGGCGAAGGACATCGAAGGCATCGCCGTGAACCGGTGGCCGCACGGCTATGCGCCGGAATATAACGGGCTGTGGGAGCGCGACTTCGATGCCGATCACGGGCCGAACATCGCGGGCCGCAAGCGCTTCGGGCGGATCGCCATCGCCAATTCCGACGCCGGGTACTCGGCCTACACCGACAGCGCGATCGACCAGGCGCACCGGGCAGTCCAGGAACTGTTACAGGGATGATAGGCCGCCTGGGCGTGCCGCCGTGCTATGGGCGGCGCGGTTTGGGGCGTGTAAGCAGACGGTCGGCGATGAGTCCATTTCAGGTGTCGGTGAGCATGAAGGTCGCGAGAGTTCTGGCGGTTGTCGCTGCCATCGGGGCCACCGGCGGGCTTGCGGGTTGCGAGCCGTTTTCGTCGCTGACCTATACGGTGCCGGAAGTCAGCTGGTACCGGGCCGGCGTCGGCTATGACCAGTTCGTGGCCGACCGGCATGCCTGTGTGCTGTACGCCCGCAGCACCGTCTCGCGCGGCTCGGTCTTCGGGAACGTCAAACAGTCAGCCGACATCG
>DATAHD010000419.1:0-8512 GCA_036263395.1 Rhizomicrobium sp.
CTCGCCGGCGGTCAGACCCTGATCGCGACGATGAAGATGCGTTTGGCAAACCCGTCAGACCTGATCGACATCTCGCAAATCAAAGAGTTGCAGTTCATCCGGCGCGACGGCAACAACCTCGTCATCGGCGCGGGCACGAAGCACGCGGATGTCGCGACGTCCAAAGACGTACAGGCTGCTATCCCTGCCCTCGCCGAGCTTGCCTCGATGATCGGCGATCCGGCCGTGCGCCACATGGGCACGATCGGCGGTTCAGTCGCAAATAATGACCCGGCGGCGGACTATCCGGCCGCTGTGGTCGCACTCAACGCGACGATCCAGACAAACAAGCGCAGCATTGCCGCCGATGAATTCTTCACCGGCATGTTCTCCACCGCGCTGGAAGACGGCGAGATTATCACCGAGGTCTCGTTCCCGATCCCGGAGCGGGCCGCCTATCAGAAATTCCGCAACCCCGCCTCGCGTTACGCAATGGCCGGTGTGTTCGTCGCCAAAACAAAAGATGGCGTGCGCGTCGCCGTGACGGGCTCCGGTCCCTGCGTCTTCCGCCATCCCGAGATGGAGGCTGCGCTAGCGAAGAGCTTCGCCGCCGATGCAATCAAGGACATCGCGGTCGATGCCTCGAACCTTAACTCCGATCTCCATGCGTCGGCCGAATATCGCGCGCACCTGACACGCGTGATGGCCAAGCGGGCGGTCGAAGCCGCGGCGGCATGAGTAGCGCAGAGACCGACGTTCTCGGTTCTGCGGCTGACTGGCTTGCGGCAGGGCATCAGGTTGCACTCGGCACCGTCGTGAAGACGTGGGGCTCGGCGCCACGTCAGGCTGGCAGCCAGATCGCCGTGCGCGACGATGGTGCGTTCGTCGGTTCCGTCTCCGGCGGCTGCGTCGAAGGCGCGGTCATCGAAGAAGCACAGGCCGCCATGCGCGACGGCAAGGTTCGCACGCTCGAATTCGGCGTCAGCGATCAGCAGGCGTGGGACGTCGGCCTTGCCTGTGGCGGACGGATCGAAATCTTCGTCGAACCCGTGAACTGACGCCATGCGGCGCGAAACGCTTGCGGCCATCAACAACGCCCGGCGCGCCAATCGCGCGATCGTGCGCGCTACGGACCTCGCAAGCGGCGACGAACACCTCATCGATCCGTATGCGGACAGTTCGCCGCTGGGCCTCGCCGCACGCGAAGCTGCGCGCGCCGACCGCAGCCAGCCGGTTGAGATCGAAGGTCGCAGCTGGTTCATCGGCGTGTTCAACCCGCCGCTCGACCTCTGCATCATCGGCGCGGTGCACATCGCGCAGCCGCTGGCGCAGATGGCCGCGCTGACGGGCTACGGCGTCCGCATCATCGACCCGCGCACGGCCTTCGCGACCGCCGAGCGGTTTCCCGGCGTGGCTTTGTCGCACGACTGGGCAGACGAAGCGCTTGAGAAGCAGCCGCTCGGCCCGCGTAGCGCTGTCGTTGCGCTGACACACGATCCGAAGCTGGACGACCCGGCCCTCATCGCCGCTCTGCGCTCGAACTGTTTCTACATCGGCGCACTCGGCTCAAAGAAAACCCATGCCGGCCGGCTCGCGCGCATGAAAGAACAAGGCTTCAGCGACAACGAACTCTCGCGCATCCGTGGCCCGGTCGGCCTCAACATCGGCGCCAAGACACCGGCGGAGATCGCCATATCGGTGATCGCCGAAATGACCCAGACGCTCCGCGCGGGCGGTTAGTGGGAGCGATGGGACCGCCCGCGCGCAAGCTCTTCGCCGTGTGTTTCGCGTAGTCCGGTCCCGGCGACGACCGAACCAGTTCGTCAACCCTGCGCCGGCCGGCGCGGACCGCCGCGGCTCTGCGACGCCGCCGCGATCTCGGCCCGCGTCACCACCTGATCGTGATTGGCATCGAAGCGGGCAAACATCGCCTGTTGCGGCGCTGCATACTCTGCAAGCGTCAGCTTGCCGTCGCCATTGCTGTCGAGGCGCTGGAACGTGCGACCGCTCGAATAGCGCGGCGACTGCCCGATGGAGGCGAACTGATCGAAGCCGATCGTCTTGCTGCCGTGCGCCGCCGTCTCGAACCGCTTTGCGTTCGCGGCATCGAACTCGGCATGCGTGACCTTGCCGTCCTGGTTCATATCGTTGAGGAAGCACATCCCGTGCGACGAATGTCCGCGCCGCTGCGCACCACCGCCGCGATTGGCATCGCCAAACGCCTGCCGGCGTGATGTCGTTTTCGCGCAGTCGATGTAACCGGCCGCGTTTCGATCCGCATAACCGTACCGGATGCGCAGCGGCGCCATGTATTCCTCCAGCGTCAGCTTGCCGTCGCCGTTCCAGTCTGCATGCCGGAAATACTGCACCTGCCGGTCCCGCCGCTTCTTTGCGGCATCGGCCGCATACTGCTGAGCATTGATCGGCTGCCCGTGCGCCACCGCGGCATAGCGCTGGCCAAGCCCGCGATTGAACTCGTCCCGCGTGACCTTGCCGTCGTGATTGGCGTCGTAGTCCGCCATGAAGTGCGCCGAGGCTCGCGAGTTGCCGGTGCTGCGATGCGGCTTGCCCGGCTGCGCGGCATTCATCTCCGCAACCGCTGCCGAAACACCGGTCGCGAGCACAGCGCCCAGAAGCAGCGCGAATCTGATTTTTGGTTGCATGTCCGTCTCCATCCCTTGGCCGTGGATGCAACTACACAGTGCAACTGTCGCGAGGCTTTGCCGAAAATCACGAAATCGGTCGCAAAGTCGGCGCTCCGCCCGTTCTGCGAAGATTTGCGACAATTACAATTTGCGATATCGGCCGCCGGACAGCATCTTGTATGTGTTGGAACAGGCATGAACACCGAAGCAAAACCCCACGTCCTGATCGTCGAGGACGCCCGCGACATCCGCGAACCGCTGGCGCGCTATCTGCGGGACAATGGCTACCGCACGACGACGGCCGGCGATGCCATCGCCGCCCGCAAGGCGATGAAGAGCGCCGCGATCGACCTTGTCGTGCTCGACATCATGATGCCGGGCGAAGACGGCCTGTCGCTGTGCCGCTCGATCCGCGAGACATCGCAGATCCCCGTGATCCTGCTCACCGCCCGCGGCGAAGAAGTCGACCGCATCATCGGCCTGGAAATGGGCGCCGACGACTACATCGCCAAACCGTTCTCGCCGCGCGAACTGGTCGCCCGCATTGCCGCGGTGCTGCGCCGGACCCAGGCCCTGCCCCCACGCCAGCAGCCGCCGGACGCCGAGCGCATCCAGTTCGGCGACTGGATCCTCGACACCGGCCAGCGCGAACTGATCGGCAGCGACGGCATGGCGACGGCGCTCTCCAGCGGCGAGTTTCGCCTGTTGCAGGTGTTGCTCGAACGCCCTCGCATGTCGCTAACCCGCAACCAGCTGCTGGACCTGACCAAAGGCAAGGATGCGGAGCTGTTTGATCGCTCGGTCGACAACCACGTCAGCCGCCTGCGCAAGAAGATCGAACCCGACCCCAAGAACCCGCGCTACATCAAAACGGTGTGGGGTGGCGGCTACATGTTCGCGGCCGATCCCGAAACGCTATGAACTGGCGCCGCCTCTGGCCACGAACGCTTGGCGTGCAACTCGTCGTCGTGATCGCGGCGGCGGTGCTTCTGTCCAATGTCGTGGTCGCGGTCTATTTCCAGCGCGGCTTCGAGCGCAACAACGAAACCAACTTCTATGAGCGCATGGCCGACCGTGCCGTGTCTTCGGCGGAGTTGCTGAGCGCGATCCCAGCAAAAGCGCGCCCGGCCGCCATCGCTGCGATGGAGTCCGGCGTCTGGCGTTTCCGTCTCGTCAAAGGCAAAGCGCAACCCGCGCCGGCGATGACACGCGAAGAACAGACACTCGCCGCACGCGTGAAGGCACTGCTGCCGGCGGAGCGCGCCGACCAGCCTGTGGCGGTGAAGTTTCGCGATGATGGCCCACCGATGGATGGGCCGCCCGATGCGCCTGGCATCCAGCGGCCGCACAACCGCCCATTCGGCCCGGTGATCGAGATCACCGTACCCGTCGTTCGCGGTACGCAGCTCACCACCATCTTCTTCCGCCCGCCACCGCGCCCCTGGCCGTTCGAAATCTTCATCGCCGGTTTCACCGCCGTAATCGTGACATCGGCCGCGGCCGCCTTTATCGCCAGCCGTGTTGCCCGCCCGCTGTCCAAGCTCGCATCCTCCGCCGCCGAAGCGGCTCGCGGCGGTGCGGCAACGCATGTGCCGGAGGAAGGTCCGGAAGACGTGCGGCGCGCCGCCGTTGCTTTCAATGCCATGACCGATCAGGTCGCACGCACGCTCGCCAGCCAGCGCCAGTTGCTCTCAGCAGTCGGCCATGACCTGAGAACCCCGATCACCGCGATGCGCATCTCGACCGAGTTCGTAGCTGATGACGAATTGCGTCAGGGGCTGCAGCGAAACATTCAGGAGCTTCAGGAACTGACCGAGGCAGTGCTCTCCTTCGCCAAGGGCGCAGGGCTCGAGCACAAGCGCAACGTCGATCTGGCGGCACTGCTGGAGAGTATCTGCACCGATCTCGACGATCTGAACGAAGCCGTCGAATGGATACCGCACGCACCGGCGCCATTCTTTTGCCGCCCGAACGAGATCAAGCGCGCGGTCCGCAATCTTGCCGAGAACGCTGTCGCCTATGGCAAAAAGGCGATAGTCAGCCTGTCCGAGTCCCCCGACGGTTACGAGATCATCGTCGAGGACGAAGGCCCCGGCATCCCGCAGGCCGACCGCGCCCGCGTGTTCGAGCCTTTCGTGCGCCTGGAGTCCTCGCGCAACGTCGAAACCGGCGGCACCGGCCTTGGCCTTACGCTGGTGAAGGCCATCGCCGAAGGCCATGGCGGCGGCATCACCCTGGAGAACCGCAGTGAGGGCGGCCTGCGCGCGCGCCTGCGTTTGCCGCGCGCGGTCGATGCGTCGTAATCTCCGTCAATGCTATTTGGTTTGTGTCCGGTTCATGAGGCGTCGGGGGCCATCCTCGCGCATGCTGTGCGTGTCGCTGGCCGCCTGCTGAAAAAGGGCCGCGTTCTCACCACCGACGACGTAACCGCAATCCGCGCCGAAGGCATCGCCGATGTCGTCGTTGCACGCTTCGAACCGGACGACATCGCCGAAGACGAAGCCGCCGCCCGCATCGCCGCGCAATGCGCCGACGGTCCCATCCGCGTCGGCGCCGCCTTCACCGGCCGCGCCAACATCTATGCCGAACAGCCAGGAGTCGCGGTGATCGACACCGCGTTGGTCGACAACATCAACGCGCTGCACGAAGCGATCACCGTCGCCACGGTCCCGGCCTTCGCCCGCGTCGGCACACACCAGATGCTTGCGACGATCAAGATCATCCCGTTCGCTGCGCCGCGCGCCGCGGTCGAAGCCGCCGAGCGGCTGCTGAACGAAGGCCCACTCCTGCGCGTCGCCCAATTTCGCCCGCTTAAGGTCGCGCTGATCTCAACCATGCTGCCCGGCACCAAGCCCACGGTGCTCGATAAGGGCGAGGCCTCCATCGCCGACCGCCTCTCCGGCATCGGCTCGGCGCTGACCGCCAGGAGCCGCGTCGCCCACGCTGTCGGCCCACTCACCGAAGCAATCTCAGAGGTTCAGAACGCAGACCTCATCCTCGTCCTCGGCGCCAGCGCGATCACCGACCGCCGCGATGTCATCCCGGCCGCCATCGAAGCCGCCGGCGGCCAGGTCACGCATTTCGGCATGCCGGTCGATCCGGGGAACCTGCTGCTGGTTGGAGACGTCGGGGGCGTGCCGGTAATCGGTCTCCCCGGCTGTGCCCGGTCGCCCAAGCTCAACGGCTTCGACTTCGTCCTCTGGCGACTGGCCGCCGGCCTACCGGTCGGCCGGAGCGAGATCGCCGCCATGGGTGTCGGCGGCCTCCTGACCGAAATCCCGACCCGGCCCCAGCCACGCGACGAACCGCCGGCAACGGCCCCGCGCGCTCCCAAGGTGGCCGCGATGATCCTTGCCGCCGGCCTGTCCAGCCGCATGGGCCGGAACAAGCTGCTGGAGCGCTACCAGGGCAAGCCGCTGGTCCGGCACGTTGCAGACGCCGCAGCTGCCAGCCCCTTGTCCCCGCTCATTGTTGTCACCGGCAACGAAAGTGCCGCTGTTCGGGAGGCGTTCGCCGGATTAACCATCTCAACCGTTGAAAACCTCGATTATTCAAAAGGTTTGAGCACATCCCTAAAGCAAGGACTCAGCACCTTGCCGGAAGACTGTGACGCCGCTCTGGTTCTGCTCGGCGACATGCCGCTGGTCTCACCCGCTCTGATCGGACGCCTGATTGCCGCTTTCGACCCGGCCGAAGACCGGGCCATCATCGTCCCGACCCGCAACGGCAAGCGCGGCAACCCCGTCCTCTGGGCCCGCCGCTTCTTCCCGGAGATGCTGACTATTGAGGGCGACACCGGTGCCAAACACCTGATGGGCGCGTATCCGGAACTTGTCTGCGAGGTGGAGGCGCCCGACGATGGCCCCCTGACCGACGTGGACACGCCAGAGGCCCTCGCCGCCCTGACAGGCGAACCGGCGTGAGCGACCCGCTCTACCGGCCGGAGCTGCTCCGCCTCGCTGCCGACGCCACGGGGGCCGGTCACCTGCCCGCCCCGACCACCACCGGCGCCGCCTTCAACCCCAACTGCGGCGACCGGGTCTCGGTCGAACTGGCAGTCACAAACGGCCAGATCGAAGCCGTGGCGCATGACACCCGCGCCTGCGTCCTCGCCCAAGCCTCCGCCTCAATCCTCGGTGCCCGCCTTGCCGGTCAGTCCGCAGCCTCCATCGCAAGCCTGCGCGCTGCCATTGCCGGTATGCTCTCGGGCGAGCAGCCACCGGCGGAGCCGTTCGACAGCTACGCAGTGTTCGACGGTGTGGCCGATCACCCTGCCCGTCACCGCTGTGTCCTGCTCCCGGTCGATGCGGTGCTCGACGCGCTGGCGAAGCTAGAGGCGGCCGAACCAAGCCGCGAACGGTCCGAGCGATAGCTGCCCGCCGCTCACCAGCGCCTCACCACACCCAATGTGCATCGCCTTCGCAGCGGCCAATCCGTCGTGCGCGAACACCTGCGCGCCATCGCTCATGTTGAGGACGCACAGCACCCTTTCCCCGCCATGTGTCCGTACGAACGCGAGGATCGGATCGGGCACATCCAGCACCGTGATCTCGCCAAGGCGGAGTGCCTCGCTCTCCCGTCGCGCCGCAAGAAACCGGCGCGCGAAGTTCAACGTGGAATCCGCATCGCCATCCTGCTCCGACGCCGCAAGTCCGCGATAGGCCGGGTTCTGTGGCAACCACGGCGTCCCACTGGAGAATCCGAAATTCTTGCCCTCCGCCGTCCACGGCATCGGCGAACGGCAACCGTCACGCCCCTTGTCCACCGGGTAATACAAATCGCCGACCGGATCGCGCAGCTGATCGCGCCGCAGATCGCTATCGGGCAGCCCCAACTCCTCACCCTGATACATCAGCACCGTTCCGCGCAGTGCGAACAGCAGCGCCAGCATCAGTTTCGCCAGCGGCGGATTGGGCTCGAGCTTGCCGCTGAACCGCGTCACCGTGCGCGGTACGTCGTGATTGGAGAACGACATGCACGGCCAGTGATCGGGATACTGCGCGAGATCGGCCAGATGCGTGCGCATGAACTTCGGCCCCAGCTTGCGCGCCACCAGCATCACAAAAGTGTAGCCCGCATGCAGTCCCTTGTCGGACGGCAGATACGCACCAGAGCGTTCGAACTCCTCCGAGAACTCGCCGAACACGAAGCGATCCGCATGCGCATCCACCGTGCGGCGGATGACATCCAGCTCGGCCTTGTTCTCTTCGAGATTGCTGTCGTGGATGTGGCGCTGGAAGTTCGTCACATGCGCCCAGATCGCGTTGGTGCGCTCTTCCACCGGGATCGCCGGATTGTCGCGCAGCTTGTCGTCATGCAGATAGGCGTTCGCGACATCAAGCCGGAAACCATCGACGCCGCGCACCAGCCAATCGTCCAGCACCTTCAGCGCCGCAGCCTTCGCTGCCGGCGTATGCCAGTTCAGCTTCGGCTGCTGCCGCAGGAATTTGTGGTGATAGTACTGCCGCCGCGTCGGCTTGTAGGCCCACGCCGGCCCGCCAAACACCGCCAGCCAGTTGTTCGGCGGCGAGCCATCGCCCTGCGGATCGGCCCACACATACCAGTCAGCCTTGTCACTCCCCGGCTGTTGGCTAGCCGCAAACCATGCATGCTCATCCGACGTGTGGCACAGCACTTCGTCGAGCAAAATCTTCAACCCGCGCTTGTGCGCCTCGGCGAGCAACTCATCGAAATCGGCCATCGTCCCGTAGTCGGGATGCACACCATCATAATCCGCGACGTCATAACCCCAATCGCGATCCGGCGACGGATGCACCGGCGAAAGCCAGATCGCATCCACGCCCAGTTTCGCGATGTAATCGAGCTTGGAGATCAGCCCGCGAAAATCGCCATAGCCATCGCCGTTGCTGTCGCAATAGCTGCGGATA
>DATAHD010000420.1:0-2752 GCA_036263395.1 Rhizomicrobium sp.
CTGGGTCACGACCAGTGCGAACAGGACATAGAACCCGATCTGTCCAAGCCGCTGCCGGAAGCCGAACCATGCCACCAGCGCCGCGGCATACAGCACTGCCACTGGGATCAGCGACTTCGGCAACACCCACAGTATCTGCCCGACCAGCAGATCCTTCAGATGTTCACCGCCATGCGGATTGTTCGCCAGGATCAACAGCTCGACACACGCCGCTACGACGAACAACACACCGATCAGTGCTTCCTGCACCTCCGGCCACTTCTTCTCTGTCCACGTCAGCAGCAGCGCGCCGATCAGCGCCGCAACAACCGCCGCCGCTTGCACGCGCCAGCCTTCAGGCTCAAACCCGAACGCATCGGCCGCCGTCACACCCAAACCGGCCACCTGCGCAATCGCAAGATCGATAAACACGATCCCGCGATTGAGCACCTGCTGGCCCAGTGGCACATGTGTCGCCAGCACCAACAAGCCGGCAAGGAAAGCGGGAAACAGAATCCCCAGTTCCAATGATCCCATGATTACTTCTTCAAACCTCCAAGCAGGCGATTGATGGTGTCGTCGTAGAGCGAGAACAGATCCTTCGCGCCGTCCGTCCCGCCGACGGTGAAGGGCAGCACGACAGCCGGAATGCCGGCATGGTCCTGAATGAACGCGCTCGGCCGGTCGTCTTCATACGCGGCGCGGATGGCGAACTTCGCCGGCGTCGTCTGCAGCTTCTGCAGCACCTGCGCGAGGTAACCGCTGGACGGCGGCACGCCCGGCTTCGGCTCCAGCGGAACGACCTCCACCAGACCCAGCCAGCGCTCCATGTAGATCCACGCATGGTGCTGCACGACGATCGGTGTGCCTTTCAGCGGCGCAGCTTTTGCCTGCCACTTCGCGATTGCCGCTGCCCAGCGCTTGTCGAAATCCGCCCAACGCGCCTGATAGGTCGCTGCGTTTGCGGGATCGAGCTGCGCGAACCTCGCGGCCAGCGCCTTTGCCACACCGGTGATCATGCGCGGATCGGTCTGGATATGCGGATTGCCCGCCGCATGGATGTCGCCCTCGGCGCGATCCAGACGCGACGGCTGCTCCAGCAGCTTGGCATAGTTGGTGGCATCGAACGCGCCCGGCTGCCCGACCGCGATCTTCGAATTGCCCGCCTGCTGCAGGATCTGCGGCAGCCAGCCGATCTCCAGCTCCGCACCATCGCACACGGTGACGTCCGCGGTGCGCGCCTTCGCGATCAGGCTCGGCCGCGCCTGAATCTGATGCGGGTCCTGCGCGCCGGTGGTGGCGTTGTAGACCGACACCTTGTCGCCGCCGATCTCAGCTGACAGCGCGCCCCATTCCGGTTCGCACGCGAACACGGACAGATTGGCCGATGCCGGTGTTGCGGCGGCACTCACCGCCAGCAACATCGCGGCGCCTATGATTGTCTTACGCATACATACTTCTCCTTCTCAGAGTGTTTGGGTCAGTAGCGATGGGCGCCGTGAGGCCCATAGATCACGGTGTATTGGAACAGCAGTTCGTCGTTCGGCTTCAGGTCCGTCTGATCGTGCGTGTATTGCAGACGGAAGCGGCCAAACTCGCTGGTGTCGTATTCGAGCAGAGCGGTTGCGGCATGCGGCGACTGCCCGAAGTCGTCCAGCGGACTGCCCGCCAGTGCCGCACCCGGATCGCCCGAGCTCACCTGCGCGTACCGCAGGCCAACGCTCCACTGCGGCATGAACTGGTAGTCGCCTTGCGCGTACCAGCCAAAGCGGTTCTGGCCGAACGCGGTGCCGTCGAACAACCCCGCCTCGCGGCCATAGAACGCCTCACCGGTCAGCGTCAGGTTATTGATCGTCGGATTGCCGCCCGGCGCCCATTTGTAGACAAGGCTCGCAATGCCGAGGTCGTCGTCGCCGGTGAACAGATGGCCATCGGTATCGCGGTTCTCTGCCCGGCTATGCAGATACGAAAGCCCGACAAGGTAGGACGAGCTGTCGTTGATGTCGTTGCCGGTGTGCACGAACGCGGTAACAGTGCCGTTGCCCGAATGCGAAGCGCCCGCCGCCGGATAGGCATCGCCGCGGAAGATCTCCGCCCCAAACTCCAGGAACTGATCTGTCGGCGCCAGCCAACGCACCTGCAGGCCGTCGTCGCCATACTGGCTGTTGAGGAACGCGCGATAGGGCAGGGCCGCATCCGAGAACAGCCAGTCATGCGCGTGCCGCTCGTTGATGTAACCGATGCCGGACAGGAAACGTCCCGCCTTCACCGTCAAGCCCCACGGCAGATCGTGCGTCGTGATGTACGCCTCTTCGACACTCGGCTGGTTGGCGTCGTCGAACGAGATGTCGAGGAAGCCCGACAGATACGGATCGATGTTCGCCGCGAACGACACCTCCGACTCGCCAAGGCTGAACCCGCGCGACGGCAGCTTCGCTTCATCGCCGGTCGCAAAGCCCAGAATGCGCTGCGTCGACGGATCGCGCGACGACAGGAAGTAGAAGCCGTTCAGCACCGCCGCGATACCGGGATTGAACGCATTGTTCGATGCCGGGGGAGGCGGTGGCGGTGAATTGTCTTCCGGAATGTCGACCGAAGCTGGCGGCGGCGCCGTATCCGTTGGTGTACTCGCATCGGCGACTTGCGTCTCTGGCGCTGTCGCCACCGGTTCGGCGGCCGCCTTCGCCATCACAACCGGTTGCTTCGCCTTTGCCGCGGCTGCGCGTGCAGCCTTGGCATCCGCTTCGGCTTTCGCCAGCCGCACTTCGAGCGA
>DATAHD010000421.1:0-22519 GCA_036263395.1 Rhizomicrobium sp.
GAAGGCGATGCCGGGAAGTACGACATGTCGACGGTGCAGGACCTCATCAAGGACGTCGTCTCGAAAGTCCCCGATGCGCAGGTGATGACCGACATCGACAGCACCGTGACCTTCGCGGGCGGCGATGGCGGCAACACCGACAAGCTTGCCATCACCGGCTTCTGCTGGGGCGGCCGCGTCGTGTGGCTCTACGCAGCGCATTCGCCAAAGGTGAAAGCCGGCGCTGCGTGGTACGGCGGCCTGCGCGGTCAGCCCGATCCGGTGCTGCGCCCCAAGACGGCGATCGAACTCGCGCCACAGATCAAAGCCCCGATCCTCGGCCTCTACGGCGGTCTCGACAAAGGCATCAGTGCCGCCGACATCGACGCGATGCGCAAAGCCCTCGCCGATGCCGGCAACACCAAATCGCGCATCGACGTCTTCGCCGACGCGCAGCACGGCTTCAACGCCGACTACCGCGACAGCTACAACGAAGCCGACGCCAAAGAAGCCTGGACGCGTATGCTGAAATGGTTCGAAGACAACGGCGTCAGCTAACCCCTCCACGAGCGCAGCGAGCTGGAGGGGTCGATTGATTGCATAGCGATCAATCGGGGGAGGACGCCCCAAAAGCAAATCGCCCGCACAAGGCGGGCGACAAAAGCTCAGAACTGAACCCGGATACTACCGAACGAACACGCGCACTTCGCTGTTCGCCACGCCCGGATCGGTCGAGGACGACACCGCCAGCCGCGTCGCCGGTACGCCCATATCGGTCATGGAGCGCAGCACGTCCTGCGCATGACGGCGCGCGCTGGTCTGCGCCAGCTGCACCGCCGCCGCCGTGCCACGGGTCGGCGACACGCCGATGACCGAGAACGACGCGCTCGGGCGCGACTGCAGCGCCTGGGTGAGCGCGGAATAGAGGATCTGCTGATAGTCGACATTCTCGCGGTCGAACTTGATCGTCACCAGCGCACCACCGGCATAAGATGCGGCCGGAGCCGTCGCCATCATCGGCGACGACGAGGCCAGGGTCATCGGTGTGGAGATATCGGCGCCGTAGAGCTCGCCCGCCTTGATCGCACCGGACAGCGTCGTCAGGTTCGCGCGTTCGTTGGCGACATAGGCCGTCTGGCGCTGGATGTCTTCGCTGGTCTCGCGCAGCAACCGGTCGATCAGCACGATCGTCTGGCTGGTCTCGTCTTCCAGGGTCTGCAGCTGGCGATGATCCTCATCCACCGCGCCCGAGACGTTGAACGTCGCGGTGATGGTGTCGAGGGCGTAGTGCGCGCTCGAGGAATCGGTCGACAGGTCCGTGCCGAGCGCGTTGAGCCCGTTGATCGTGCCGGTCAGCTGGTCGAGCGAGGCCTGCGCCGAGTTCCACTCCGCCACCAGCTCCGGGTTGCCGCGGGTCGTGCCGACCTGCAGGCGTGTCGTGATGCGGGCCTTCGATTCGTGATAGGCGCTGGCCTGGCTGGCGCTGGCGGCGCGCAGATCGGCAAGCCGCTGCGCGTTGCTCGTCAGGCGGCTCTCCAGCGTCTGAAGCTGGCTGCGCACGCTCTGGATCGTCTTGTTGACGGCGGTGCCGGTGTCGCTGCCGCCTTCCACCATCACCGGTGTGATGCTGGAGCTGCGGCCCGCGGAGACGGCCATCGAGGTCGGTGCGCTCGACGGCGGCAAGGTGCCGGGCATGGAGGAGGATGTGTAGGCCGGAAGCGTACCCGCCGACGCAGCCGGTGCAGGTGTGGACACGCCAACCGCCGAATTATCAGCCGGCGCTGCGGTATCGTCGCTGCCGCCGCTGTCACCGAACAATGCGCTGTCGACGGAGGCGCAGCCACTCAGGCTGAGCACCACCACCAGCATGGAAGTGGAGCGCCTGAACCCCGCCAAATTTGCCCTCATTTGCCGCTCTCCGATGGGACGAACCCGGCGCAACCCTCCGGCCGGACTCTCGCGTATAAATATGCGGACTTATGGGATGTTACCCCCCAAGCCACCATGCCGCAGTCTTAACCACGCCTTCCCACCCAAACAAGACCGCGCGGTGCGGCAAGTTGGGGGAAATTTGCCGGATTCTGCATATGGTTGCGCGATTGCTTCGCTGGCGTGTCGGATCGGAGCCAACGGCACGCGCAGCCGCGGCGGCCCATCGTCATGGAGCTTTCAAAAACCTGTCCGCCATCCGCTGACAGGTTACGAACACGTCACGCGGTGATCGGCCTGTGCATGCTGCTGTCGAACACGGCGCCCGCGAGGTGATAGAGCGTGCTCGCCGGCATGAAGTCGTCGGCGATTCCATTGTCCGGCGTCAGGCGATCGAACCAGCCGCCGCGCAGAACGTCCGGCAGATGGAGGGCGACGAGCCGTCCGGCGACACGGGCGGCCAGGGTGTGGTTGCCCGCCTCCGTCAACATCCGCACCGCTTCGGTCTGCACCCAGACGCGGGTTGAACTCTTTGTGACGGTCCCTTTGGCCGAGACGCTGTCGAACACCGCGCCGGTGGTGGCGTCCATCCCGTAGCGAGTCGCGAAGTCGACCAGCGCCGCGATCTCGACGGACAGGTCGCGGCCGGTGTGCTTCTGGAATTTGGACAGCAGCCACGCCCACTCGAACTGGTGCCCCGGCTCGATCACCGAATCGGAGCCCTGCTCGGTGGCGCTCCAGTCGTCGGTGTAGCGCTCGCGCACCACATGCGGCGCAGTGCGGACCAGCTGATTGCGGAAGAGGTGAAACAGGTTGGCTGCGCCGGCGAGGTAGCGGTCCTGTCCGGAGGCTTCAAAGAGTTCCAGCAGCGCTTCCAGCAGATGCATATGCGGGTTCTGCTCACGCCACGGCCCCGCCGCCGGCATGACGCTCACATAACCGGGCGCCCGGGCGAAGATGGTCTCGATATCGCCCAGGATCTCGTCGGCATCGGCCAGCAGCCGCGGCTCCTTATGGGCGCGATACAGACAGCCAATGGCATAGAGAATGAAAGCGTGGGCATAGAGATCGCGCTGTGCGCTCGTCACCTGATGGTCCGGACCGATGGCAAACGCCCATCCGGGTTCGCCGCCGGTGCGGCGGTAGCGCTGGCGCATGTGGTCGTAGATCGCGAGCAGCCTGCCATCGTCGGCCCACACGCCTGCCTTATGCGCCCGCGCCAGCGTCGCGACCTGCCGCGCCTGAACCATCAGGCGGAATTCGTTCGGCACGACGGGCTGGGCACGAAAGTCGAGCCGCTCGGCAAAGCGGTACTCGGCGGCGTCATAAGCCGTCGTGTTGGTCCAGATCGGTAACGCCTGCTGCAGAAACCACTGCTGCAATTTTTGCAGACTCGTGACCTGTGTTTGTTCCCCCGAACTCATTCCGCTCCTGAAAATGGCTACTAGGCCGCATCGTACGTGGATTTGAAATTTGGTGTCCGAATGGCTAGCGTGAACATAAGTTCGAGAGCAAGCCGGGCAAAGAGGTCCATGACCCTTCTTCAGTATGCGACGGGTCGAAAAAACAGTATTCGATTCAAGCTGACATCGTTCACGCCGGAGCGGATCACCGGTTGGGCATTCGATGATCAAAAACCGCGCGAACCGCTCCGGCTCAACGTCGTCGTCGACGGTCATGTGAACGAGGACTTCTTTGCGGAGACCTTTCGCAAGGACGTGCCCAAGACGGTGCATCCGACCCGGCGGGTAGGATTCCATACCAACCTGCCTTTCGCGTACTGGGACGGCCGGCCGCACGAGGTCACGATCTTCCACGCGGGCAGCGAGACGATCGTCGAGCGCAAGACTCTCAAGACGCAGAACTGCCGTCTGGAGGGTAGCGACACACCCGTCTTTGGCCGCCTGGTCGAGAACGGTCCGCGCTACATCGGCGGCTGGGTCAGCGGTAGCGACGACAACGATCCGCAGACCGTCGAAATCGACATCGACGGTCAGTTCGTGCTGCGCACGCAGGCGTCGCAGCGCAATCTCTATTTCGGCAACAAGCCGATCGATTTCCGCGCCTCGATCCCGCGCCGCTTCTACGATGACGCCGAACATGCGATCGACGTCTACGTCATTGCCGATGGCCGCCGCGTCCTCCTCGGTCACGCCGAGCGCCATCTCGATTACGACGATGCCCCGCAGCTTGATGGCAAACTGCTGCCACTGACCGATGGCGTGCTCACCGGCCGCGTGATGGATGCGAAAGCGCCGTCGACGCCGCTGACACTGATCCTGAAGGCCGACAGCGTCGAGCTGGAGCAGCAGATCACACGCGATCTCGACGGACAGCCCGGCCACTTCGCTTTCGATCTCAACCGCCACGAAAACATCAACTGGCTCACAGCCGAGCTTTCGGTGGTCAACGCGGCCAGCGGCGATCCGCTCGACTTCATCGCGCCCAATCTGGTCACTGATACGGCAACCGCTACGGCCACCTATCTCGACGGCGATAGATTGCAGATCGATGTCGCGTCCGCCGTGCGCCTCAACCGCGCCGTCGCGGCCAGCTTGTTTGAAGCCGAGGAACTGCGTACCGAGACGACTTTCGTCTTTCGTCCAGAAAGTGCCGTCGCGACGATCGTTCTGGATGGCTACGCAAGCGAATTGCGCGAGCCATTGCTGCGCCTCGGCGATGCCTCGATCGAAGTTCTGACCGAGGCAGAGAAGCGCATTCGCCGTCGCCGCAGCTCGCGTCTCGGTCTCGGCGAATACGTCAACGCCTACGATCCGCAGGTGCGTGGCCTGTTGAGTGCACTGGCCTCCGGCACCGCCGAAGACAGCGGCGATCCGTTCTATCCCAATTGCTCGGGCGCCTGGCGCTTCGAACGTCCGGCCACGATTGCCGGCTGGGCGCTCGATCTCGCATCGCCGAGGGCGCCGCTGCATCTGGAAATCCTCGCCGATGGAAACGTCGTCGGCGAAACCTGGTCGGATGAACTGACGACCGCTCAGGATTCGGATACGCCGATCGGTCTGCCCATCGCCTTCCGCTTCAATCTCAGGCGCGATGCCCAGCTTTCCGGCGAGCACGCGATTTCGGTTCGGATCAGCGACTTCGGCGAACTGTCGCTGTCGCCGGATGAGCGTGCCGTCGAGATCGAAGACGATCCGGCGGATTTCGAAGGCCTCAAGACGCTCAGCGCCCGGCTCGGTTTCTCGGCCGAGCGCGAAGTGCCGGAAGGCTTCCTCAACTATCTCACGAGCGACGAACTTTCGCTGGTTGCGAAATACATCTCCGCGCTCGCCGAGGTGCCGTCCGATCTCTCGCACAAGCTCGGCGATGCGCTGACCGCACTTCTCCACAGCGACAAGTTCGTGGCGCAGGTGCTGCGTCCGCTGCAGAACAATGACATGCCGGCCCACTATCAGGCGTTCGGCATGCCCAACCCGCGCCAGACGGCGGACTTCCTCGCGCTGATGCCGATGACGGACGAGGCGCGCCAGCGGGTCGGTCAGCAGCGTGGCTGGGGCCGGCTTCTGGCGACCTTCTTTGCCGAGTGCACGGCGCTCCTCGCGCTGTTCGATCCGTTGAACCTGCGCGACCTGCTGCTCGCGACCGAACTGACGGCCCTGCGCGATCAGGGCGATACGGTGAAGACGCCGCTGCGGGCCACGATCCGGCACGGCAATCTCGTTGCGACATCGCTCATTGGCGAGATGCCGAAGGTGTCGTTCGTCGAACTCTACGACCGCGCCGGCACACCGGTCTGCCGTCTCAAGCCCTCGAAGGAAGACTGGTCCGACACCTCGCTGATCGTGGCGCTGCCGCCGGTCGCCACGCGGCGCGATGCAGCGATCGCGATGCTTCAGGTTGCGACCTCGGTGCATCCTTCGGGCTGGCTGGTCGAAGACATCGTCGCATCGCCGGTCGATGCGACGATGGAAAGCAGCGATCATCCCGTTCTGGATGCAACGCTATCACTGACGGGCCGCCTCGTCTCAGTCACGGTGCCGGAAGACGCCGCCACCGATCTCAGTCTGGAATTCCGGCTCGGCAGCGCGGCCGTGCAGCTGCAACCAGCCGACGAAGCCGACGGTCTCAAGCGCTACATCGCGCTGTTACCCGCGCCGGTGTCCGGCACTTCGGTGCAGCGCCACTTCGCGCACAACGTCTCGAAGGTCGAGACTTATGACCTGCACGCGGCCGGTCCCAGCGGTCCTTTCCGCATCGAAAGCCTGCCCGACGTTCTGTGGGTTTCCAACGAGCCGACATTCCGCTCGGGCGACTGCAAAGTCGAAGCCGGTGTGGCCTCGGGCTGGGTTTTCTCGATCCGCGAGGCTCAGCCGGTCGTCGTTCGCCTCGAGACCTATGCGCTCGCCGAAGTGCCGGCGCCGGATAGCAGTGAACCGGCGATGCAGTGGAATGCCGTGGCAACGGCGAAGTCCGACGATTCCAGTTCGGATGCCGCCGCACTGTTCGGCGCCGAAGCCTTCTCCTCCGCGTTCAGCATCGAGATTCCGCTGCCGCTTCTGAACGGTGCCTCGCACCAGCTCCGCCTGCTCGCCGTATCGGGCGAGGAAGAAGAGGTTATCTGGTCCGGCGATTTCATCGCCGATGTCGGCTATTCGCGTGCACTGCTCGCGGGAACCGACAATGCGCAGGACGTGCTTCGCGCGCTGCTGAAGTTTGCCCGCGCCGGCCGCGCCGACCTGCTGGCCGACTACTACACCAATCCCGCCCGCATGGCGCCGCACGCACTGAACGAGGCGCAGCACTTCGAAGCGCTGGTCACGCTGATGACGCGCCAGCCCGAGGCGCGGCAGTCGGAGCGTCTGGCCGGCATGTTCGATTCGCTCTGGGCCCACGCACAGAGCAGCAACGTGCGCTTTCTCGCCTTCATGGAAATCGCCCGCCGCGCCCTGCTGGATGCGCAGGATTCGAACATCGTCAGCCGCTATCCGCAGTCGCCGCTGGTTGAAGCGGCTGTCGATCTCATCGTCGCATCCGGCCGTCTCGGCGACGCCGCCGATGCTGCGCAGCGCCGCCTGCAGGCCGCGGTCGCTACCAAACGCTGGTCGTGGGCGCGCAAGATCGCGAACACGGCGCTCGCACGCCACAAGGATCACGAAACCCTCGGCGTCGCCAATGCGCGCCGTCTTGCCATGCTGGGCGATACGGACGGCGCCAGGGATGTGGTGCGCCGTATCCTCACGCAGAAGCCGAACCAGCGCGACGCCGAACTCGTGATGGCGCAGGCACTTTCGCGCGATGGCCGTTCGCTCGAGACCGCCCATGTGCTCACGCGCGGCCGAGGCATTGCCATCGCTGCGAACAAGCCCATGCCGTACGAACATGTGCAGCTGACCGCGCCGCTCGACTGGGCGCATGTCGCCGAAGAAGCCGCGCTTGTCGGCTCCAGTATAAGCCACAAGGAAACGGTTGAGCGGACGAAAGCGATTTTCGGCGGCAATCAGGGGATCGAAAGCACGACTTATTCGGTGCTCTTCGCCGGCGAACGCGATGCCTCCGTCGATCTCCACTCCTACTTCGTGAGTCTGGGCGAAAGCTGCAGCCAGATCGCCTTCCTCGAAGACACGATGGTCGACGATTTCCCGGTCATCGGCGAATGGTGTTTCGTCTTCAAGGCTTACGACCCCGCGGTTTTCACTCTGCTCGATCTCGCCTATCGCCAGCGGCGCAACCGCGAACTGGTCGTCAAGCTGATGCGCGGCACGACGCAGTCCGCGCCCGACGACGTCCGCTTCGATCTGATCGGCGTGCTGGTCCAGGCCGATCTCCTCCGCCGTTTCGGCAGCTGCGAGCTCGACGAGTTCGTGGCGCGCGCCGAACGCGGCCTCAACGTCAAAACCGTTCTCGTGTAGCCGTCGATGAAGATCCCTGTCGCAGTCATGTCGTTCGATCGGCCGCACTATCTGGAGGCGGTGCTCCAAACCGCGCTTCGACAGAAGGGGTTCGGCCGCTTCGAACCCGTGTTTTATCTGTTTCAGGACGGCGCGGTCAGCCCACGCACGGGAACTGTCTACGGCAATCCCGACAAGATGCCGGAGTCGGTCGAGGTTTTCCGCAAATACGTGCCGGATGGCATCGTGATCGACAGCAAGGTCAACCTCGGCGTCGCGCTCAATTTCGATCGCGCAGAACGCGTGTTGTTCGAGGAGAAGGCTTACGAGGCCGCGATCTTCCTCGAAGACGACATGCTGCTGCAGCCGCACTACTTCGCGACGATGGCGCAGCTCATGGAGTTCGCCTTCCGGCGCGATGACATCGGCATGTTCGCGGCTTATGGCTTTCGCAAATCGACCCCGCTTGCGGAGCAGCGCGCACGCGCCCATGAAATCTGCCTGATGGACGAACACAACTGGGCGTTCGGTATCACCCGCCGCGCCTGGATCGCGCGTGACAGCGTGGTGCGTCACTATCTCGATCTGATCTCCGATCTCGATTACCGCTCGCGCGGCGATCGCAACAACCAGATCAAGGGCCTGCAGCGCGCCCTTGGCCGCGGCGGCCGCGGCTATCTCACGTCGCAGGACAGCATGAAGAACATGGCCTGCGAGGTGCTCGGTATCCACCGCATCAACACCTTCACCAACAACGCGCGCTACATCGGCAAGGTCGGCGAGCACTCGACGGAAGAGCGCTTCAAGGCCGCGGGCCACGCCGCCTCCGTGCTTTATGACCGGCCGCACGGCGATTTCGAACTCCCATCGTCCGAGGCCCTGCGCCATATGCGCGTCGGGCTTGCGAACCGCTAGGGCTGCCATGAAGAAAGTCGTCATCGCCGTCAGCGCAGCTCTGAAAGACGCGGGTACTGCCCGGTGCGAAGACTTGGCGGCTGCCATGCACGCCGCCGGCATGGACGTCGATCTGGTGAAGCTTGGCTACGACGTGGCGAGCGCCGGCGCATTGGCCGGCTTCGCAGCCGATGCCGTGATTGCCATCACCGCCGATGCGTCCGACATCGTCACCTTCGGCGCTATGCGCGCCGCCATCGTCTGGGACATGAGCTTTGTGTCCGCCGATGTTGTCGCATTCGCCGTTGCTGAGGATACGGCGCGGGCCGATCTCATGACGGCCGTCGCCACCGCCCGTGTCTTCATCGGCGTCGCCAAAGACGTCCGCGATGCGATCGAGGACCATCTGCTTGTCGGCATCACCGGCAGCGACATCCACCGCGCGTTTGCCTATCTGCGCGCCCCCACCGCCGTCATCATCGGTGCCGGCCTTGGCAACATGGTCTACGGCTCCAGCATGGTCCGCGCGGTTGCCGAATATCTCGGTGCGCCGGTCGATCTCGTCATTCACGACCGCTTCGCCGAAGGCGTTGCGCTGTTCAGCGAGGCGGCGTGGGTCAACGCCGTGTACTCGGGCACCGAGTGCCTGTGCGGGCGCAACTACGCCAACCTTGTGTCGTCAGTGACCGCCGGCCCATTACGCCCAACCTTTACCGCCGACAAAACCGTCTGGCTGAACCGCCTGCATCACTACAATGAGGAAGGCCGGTTCATTCCGGAGTTCGATCTCTATTTCCTCGGGCTGCAGGAGTTCTTTGGCGACAGCTTCCCCGATCGCACCCCGCCGCGGCCGTTCATTCGCAACACGATCTATCAGCCGCCGGGTAACAGGATCGTCGGCGTAGCCGCCGGCGCAAAAGGCGGTGCGTGGTCGAAACGCGAGTGGCCGCATGTTGCCGATCTGGTTGCCGCCCTCAAAGAAGCGGGCTGGACGGTGCGCAGCTTCGGCACACCCGCGGAGTATGTGGACGGCGCCGATAACATGACCGGCATCCCGATGCGTTCGGTGATCGCGCGGTTGGAAGAATGCGACGTCTTCATCGGCCACGACGGCGGCCTTTGCCACATCGCGGAGGGCATTGGCATTCCGACGGTCGCGATCTACGGCCCGACCGGCTCGGTCAAGAACGGCATGATCTACGACATCAGCCGCAACGTGCGCTCGACGCGCGGCTGCTCGCCATGCCTCTACAAGATCGATTGGCTGCGCTGCGAGCAGCCGATGTGCATCAACGAAATCTCCGTGTCGGAGGTGCTCGCCGCACTCGATAGCGTGCAAACCCAACTGTCGGAGCAGGGGTACCGCCTGCAGCCGGCGACGGTCGGCGAAGATCACCTTATGCACGAAGTGACGGCGATCGACCGGCCATCGGTGGAAACGCAGCGCCCGCGCTACGTTGCGGAGCGGACGTCAGCCTATCCCGACTCCCCGCTGTTTTATTGCCGCCTCGTCGTGCTCCAGATGATGGAGGGCGACATGTTCGGCGCGGAAGCCACAGCGTCCTTCGCCCGGAACCGGTGGCGGGAAAATTCAGCCTTGGCATTGCTCTGCGCGATCGCACGGCAGATGGTGACGATATCGCCCCACGCCTATCTCGATCTGCCGTCCTCCGAGGCGCTGCTGAGCGATCACCACGCCGTCGTGCAGGCTTTTGCGGCAATCGGTCTGGAATTGTCTGCACGACGTTTCGTCATGGAGGTAGGCCTCCGCCACTATCTGCGAACCGGCGGCGCTGACCGCGCGATCCAATTCCTCGCCGAAATCTGCCGCAGCCCACAGATGAGTTCGGGTATCACGCGCATTGCGGCGCGCTATCTCGACTATCTGTCCTCCGAACGCGCCGCGACAGGCGGCGTATCGGTCGGCGCGATGGCCGCCATCAGTTTCGACGACGACAAGGCGCACGCCCGCATGGGCCGCGTTCAGGCCTTGGGCGTAGAAAACCTGTTAGCAGTTGCTGGGGAAACCTTCGCCGCTGAAATCGGCGGCAGCGCTGCCGACTTAATATCCGCGCGATTTGTCCCGGCGCTTGCCAACGCCGATGCCTCGTTGTTCGAAAATGTGCAGATCGCGTTCTCCGGACAGGTGGATATCGCCTTCAAACCGTTCGAAGCCGTCGCCATCGTGGTGCCACACATCCAGGTGAAGCAACCTTTCCCCGGAAGTACATCAACGCTGCTGCTGCGCCATATCGAGGGACTTGCGGCCACGGGTTTGCGCCCGATCGTCGTGACGGTCGGCTACGACGACATTCCGGAAGGCATCCTGTTCCGCAACAATGCGACCTACGTCCAGGCGCACCCCCGTTGGTCGAAAGACGAATGGCGCAAGCTCTTTGACGCCTTCGGTGTGAGCAAGGCGATCTGCTACGGCAATGTCGATCGGATCGCTGATCTGCCCTCGGACGCGCTGCGCGAGACCTTGCGAGTGTCCCTCCGCGGTCTGTGCGACAGCGATGGCCTGCTCAGCAGCTTCGATGCCAACAACCGTTGGGATCTGCTGGATCAGACGCCGCAGCCGGATCTGTCCGCGAACGAGATCACTGGCTGGCTCGCGCAGGAACTGCCGCCTCTGGAAGCCGTATCGCCGGCCGAGATGGGCGATATCATCGTCCTCATTCCCGATGCGCGCGATGTCGAATCCTTCGTGCACCTCGCCCGCGCGACGCCGGAAATTCATTACACCGTCTACTCGAACATCGTGTCCCGCGGGATCGAGAAGAACATCCACTGGTCCGACCTCGGTCCGCGCGACCTTCGGCAACTCACCGGCGCACTGCTGATCCAGTATTCGACGCGCCATGCCGAACTGTCGGGTGAAGCCGTGGATCAGTTGGAAGAAGGCGGATTGTGCGTCGCCGCCAGCGATGTGTCCGGCGTGAAGCTCTATGCTGGAAGAGTTCTCGAAGTCGCCGATCCTGCAAAGGTTGGGTCATGGCGCCGTCAGATCCGTGCCGCCGTTGCGTCCCTCGGGGAACTGCACCTGGCTGGTACGGGGTATCGCCGTCTGCAATAGTGATTTTGGTTCAAGGAAGTAGCGTATGAAGAAGGTCCGGAATAAAACAGAAATTCGCTTCTTTGGCATGAAGCGCAGCGGCAACCATGCCGTTGTGGTGTGGCTGGCGCAGCACTACAAATCGCCCATCTACTTCCTGAACAACATCAAACCGTTCGAGGACCCGTTCGAAGCGCACTATGACTGGCGTCGCGTGAAGAACACGGTCGATCTTCGTCCGAAGATTGTGCCGAAAGAAGTTCTCGTTACGCAGGTGAGAGAGCAGCCCAAGAAGTGTCTTCTCTACAGCTACGAAGACCTCGACCTACGGCAGCTGGCCAACCGTGAACTGGTCGCGAACCACGACGAAGCGATCGGCCCCAGTCAGGATACCTACGACTTCGTGCTGCTGCGCGACCACTACAACATGCTCGCCAGCCGAATTAAGAACTGGGAAAACGAAGGCACCACGGTGTCTGTCGTACGCGCGCAGAAAGACCTGGAGCTCTGGAAGGTTTATTGCCGCGAGTACCTGAATGAGACGTCTTTTTTGAAGAACAACAAAATCCCGGTGAACTACAACCGATGGTTCGACAATGAGGATTATCGCAAGACAATCTCCGCCCGGATCGGCAAAGACTTCACCGACGCCGGCAAGGAAGTCGTGACGCCGATCGGCAAAGGCTCCTCCTTCGACGGACGCGAGTTCAATTCGAACGCCAGCGAGATGGGCGTGCTGACCCGCTGGCAGTTGATGCTCGACAACGACGTGCTGAAAGAAGTCGCCCAGGACGAGGAAGCGATCGCCCTCAGTCAGTCGATCTTCGCAATGGAAGCGCCTGCCGCGCTATTCCAGTAAGTCGCCGGCCGCCTGCAACTGCGCGATATAGCGTTTCACCCCTTCTTCGAGGGAGAGGAACGACTGGTTGTAGCCGGCCGCGCGCAGCTTTCCGATGTTCGCGCAGGTGTAATACTGATAGCGGTCGCGCAACTGCTCCGGCATGTCGGTAAATTCGATATGCGGCTGCCGGCCCAGCGCTGCATAGGCCGCCAGCGCCAGATCTTCGAACGTCCGCGGCTGGCCCGTGCCGATATTGAAGATGCCGGTCACGTTCGGTGACTTCAGCATCCAAAGGATGATTGCGGCGCAGTCTTCGACACTCACAAAATCGCGCAGCTGCCCGCCGTCCCGGTATTTGGGGTTGTGGGACTTGAACAGCGAGATTTTCTGACCCGCCAGGATGGTGGGATAAACCTTGCGCACGACCGAGCGCATGTCGCCTTTGTGATCTTCCCGCGCGCCGTAGACATTGAAGAAGCGCAGTCCCGCCCATTGTGGCGGCGTCGCCTCGCCACGCTGCACACGTGCGAGAATTGCCCGGTCGGTCGCGAGCTTGCTCCAACCGTACGGATTGAGCGGCCGCAAGCGCATGAGATAGTCGGCATCCTCGTGATCTTCGAAGCCCTGGCCGCCGTCGCCATAGGTCGCCGCCGACGATGCGTAGATCAGACGCACACCGTGCTTGCTGCACAAATCCCACAGATCGAGGGTCAGCCGGATGTTGCTCTCGATGATGAAGTCGACATCGCGCTCGGTTGTGGAGGACACCGCGCCCATATGAACAATGGCGCCGATCTCTCCGATGTTCTTCTCCAGATACGCCGAGAGGTCTTTGGGCAGGATGATATCGTCCAGCTGGATATCCTGGATGTTCTTCCACTTATCGGTGCTGCCGAACGAGTCGGCCAGAACGACCACTTCGCCGCTCGCGGCCAGCGCATGTGCGACATTGGAGCCGATAAACCCGCTCCCGCCCGTGACAAGGACCTTCTTACCCATACGGATGTTCTGACCGATTGCTGTTCCACCATCACCCTAGCACAGACGGTTTTCAGGTCAGTCGGAAAGATCGCCGCGTTCGGCGGCCCTTCCTGCACAGTGCACATGTGTCCTGAGCAGCACAGAGTGAAAGCACTGCTCGGTCGTCAGCCCGTTCAAGCTACAGTCGCGTAGCGGACGGAAAGTTCGTTCTCGTCCTCCCCGTCTTCCGCAAACAGCGACCGCATCTCGTCCTCGGTAGCAATTTCCATGGCACGCGCGCGTGGTACGTACGTTCGGCCGCAGCAACCACAGACGAACATGCCGATTCCGGACAGTTCCGAACCGGCAATGCCTTCGCATTCCGTGCAGTCACCCATCATACCCGTTCCCTTCCGAGATTGGTTTGACCGAGCCCATTTCACGAACCGATGGGCACGCGATGAGTGGTCGTCATCGTCGGCAGCGCCGCGCTGACCGGCCCCAACGCCTGTTCGGCTTCCTTGATGTATTTCTCCAGGGCAGCGCTATGCCCGCGCAGTTCTTTCAGCTTGGTGCGGATCAGCCCGTGATCGACGGTCGACTGCGCGGTGACCGACTTCTCCATCATCTTCACGGTTTCCAGCGCGACCTTTTTAAGCGTGTCGCGATGCTGCGGCGTTATCGTTGCCATGCTCAAAACCCCCAATTGAACTTTGCCGCGCGCCAATGACCTCCCAAGCGCCGGTGCGTAGCGCGACCAATCTCTTTAGCTCAACGCACCCGCGGCCAAAGCAGCCATTGGTATGTGCTGTGCATTTTCTGTCCCGCTGCCTCCAGCGATGTCTTTCTTCTTCGGTGTACGCTTCGGACCGCTGTCCGGGGCAGGCACCAGCCCAGCGGCGATATCGGCCCGCAACTTGTCACCCGCGACCTTCGCCTCGGCGAGGACGTGCTCCGGAACCACACCCGGGAAGCGGTCCTCGATACGGGTCGAGACATACTCCATGTACTCGGTCCATTTGCGCGCCTTGATCGACTGATCGTTCGACAGATCGGCGGCGGTGACGAGATCGGGATCGACCAGCTTCACACCGATCTTGTGGCAGACGACGGACTTGTCCTTCTCGTTCTTCGTGCAGACGGTCGGAATACCCAGCGCGTAAGCCAGATGCGCGCCGTGAATCCGCATCGTGTAGATCTCTTTACAGCGCAGATAGAACCGCGCCATGTCGGGGAGCCAGCGCGAGTACAGGATCTCGTAGTCGGGCAGGTTTTTCTCGGCCCAGACGTAGTCCACGATCTCGTTGCAGATGATCACCAGCTCTTCTTTCTTGAAGCGGTTGATCAGCCGGAGCTGCTTTTCCGGAAAGGTATCGACCTGCAGAACGATGCCGATCTTCTTGTCCGTCTGCGGTTGCGCATCGACGGAGAAGATCGAGGGGCAGCAGATCACAGCTGCGTCGGTGTCCTGCCAGGCGCGTTTGACGGCCCAGTTGTCGCGACCGATGAAGCCGATGCTGTTGGCGAGCGCGGCACTGGTCCGGTCGTTGTTGCCGTAGGCCATGCCGACGCCGCAGTAGAAGGTCGGCTTCTTCTTGGTGATGATGAATTCCTCAAGGCTTGCCATCTGTGAGCCGCTCCACACGGGCGTACCGGCAATGACCACGAGGTCGATGTCGATATCGAGCGCGCGCTTCCAGCTGTCCTTTTCGTTGCGACTGAACACGAACGCGTTGTGTCCCGGCAGAACCCTGTCGAAGATCCGCTTGGTCCCATAGAACGCGATATCGTCGCCGATGCTGACGTGTGAGGTGGTTTTGAAAAGGATGTTCAAGCTCAAGCGTCGCTCCTTGACCTGCTCCGGCCCACAGCCCTCGCGCCCGAAGCGGAAGTAAAATGACTTCTAATACTACATAGAGTCAATATACATGACGGAATAAGTAGAGATTTACGACCCACATGCGACGGTGATGCCGCCAAATCGGTTAATCAGGCTAGGAGGCCCTTGCCGCGGATGAACGCATCGAGAGCCCCGTCCTTCTCCGCATCGAAAAGGTAACCCTGAACGCCTGCGGCCTCTGCAGCGGCGACGTCCGATGTCTTATCGCCGACGAGAAAAGAGTTGCCCGGCGCGATGCCATGCTCGTCCATCGCACGGAGGATCATGCCGGGAGAGGGCTTGCGGTCGAAATGCTCTCTAGCAAAAGCCGGCACTGTTCCTTCAGGATGAAAGGGGCACCAGTAGATCGCATCCAGGTCAGCCCCCTGCGCCCGCAATTCCTTGAGGAGATGCGCGTGGAAAGTCTCGACGTCGTCGGCGCTGAAGTAACCGCGCGCGACGCCCGACTGATTGGATACCACGATGGTCAGATATCCCGCTGCCTTCAACGCAATCACCGCCTGCGCGGCGCCATCGATGAAAGTCAGCCGCTCGGGTGTTGCGATGTAGCCGTAGTCGACATTGAGGACGCCATCGCGATCGAGGAAGGCTGCTTTGCGACGCGCCATAGACGAAGCCGTCAGGACCGGTCGACGCTGTGGCTGCGCAGAAACTCGAATTGGCTCCGGTCAATCGCCTCTTCGACGAATTTGATCCGAGCCGGATCCATCATGCGCTCCTTGGCTCCGACTTTTTCGGACTTTTGCTTCGATGCGCCGCGGTAGTATTCGAGAATGCTCTCGTCCGGCTCAAGCTCCAGCCGCGCCAGGATGGCTTTCAGGTATTCGAGGTCGTAGGGGAACACGCGGTCGTACTCGACCATATAGAAATCCGGCGTTCCGGCCTTCAGCACGGCTTCGGCCTTGGCATACGCGCGCGCGGCGGCCATGACGCCATGCTCGAACGTCTTGTTCAGCCAGAAGCCTTTTTGTGCGCCCTCCGCCTTCGATTCGAAGGAAAACCCGACGTCCTTCGGCTCACGCAACATGCAGAGGAAGACGGAATTCGGGAACTTCTTGCGCAGCGGTTCGACATAGGCGAGCCATGCCGGAATCTTGTCGCCGACCCACTTGGCCGTGTCGTACTTCGCAAGCTGCTCATCGTAATGCGCGCGGTTGAACTTGTTGCGCTTGAGCTCGTCGATGAAAAAAACATCCTTGTCGAACAGATTGTCCGGCCAGTCCTCGACCGCCTTTTCCTGTACCAGGCCGCGATAACGCTCGATTCCGATCATGATCTGCTTGTGCTGACCCAGCAGTCGCGCAAAGGCCGACGTGCCCGACCGGCTTACGCCCACGATAAACAACTTGGGACGTTGGTCCGCCATTCGTCGACTGTCCTTGTTCGGAGGATTGTTAAGAATAATTCTATCTGGTCGCCTATAGTGTGCAAACCCCTGACCTGACGCACAACATGCCGCAGTCACACGTGTTGCGGTGGTGGGTTCGCGTCGTACGGCGAGATTGGTATAGCGTAGTCCAGAGGCGCTGCTGCGCGAACGCTAGGGATCGATATGAACGGCGCAATTGCCCGGCCGGGAGCAAGCATACTCATCGTTGGCGATGTGATGCTGGATTCTTATGTGCGCGGCGCCGTTAACCGCATCTCGCCCGAGGCACCCGTCCCCGTCCTGAAGCAGATGACCAGCAGCGATGTTGCTGGTGGCGCGGCAAACGTGGCCGTAAACGTGATGGCGTTGGGCGGGCACCCCCGGCTGTTCGGTACCATCGGTGCCGATGCGGCCGGCGAACGTCTGAAGCAAATTCTGGAAGAGTTCGGCATCGGCGCGACGGATCTGGTCGCTATCACCGATCGCCCGACTACATCCAAAACGCGCATTGTCGCTGGCGCGCAGCAGATTGTTCGCTTCGACAATGAGATCGACAAAGCAATCGATCGGGACACGGCGAATCTTCTGTACGACCGTGTGGCAGCTGCGCTCGACACGGCCTCTGTGCTTGTTTTGTCGGACTATCTGAAGGGTGTTCTCACAGACGACCTGATCGCGCGGCTCATCCGAACGGCGCGCGAGCGCAACGTCTTCGTTGTGGTCGATCCCAAACGCGCGACATTTGATGCCTACGAAGGCGCCGATCTCATCAAGCCGAACAAGACGGAACTTGCAAAGGCGAGTGGCTTGTCGCTCGACGACGAAGCCGCGGTCGATCAGGCGCTCACCGCTATCGCGCAAAACTTCGGTGGGGCCATTCTCGTGACCAGCGGCGCCGACGGCATGTACCTGCGCGAACCCGCGTCGGGCTCGTTACACTTCCCCGTGTCTCGCGAGCGGCGCGTCGCTGATGTGTCAGGTGCCGGTGACACGGCGCTTGCGGCCCTAGCCGTTGCGCTGGCCGAAGGCGCGGTGCTGCACGATGCCGTTCGTTCGGCGATTGTCGCGTCAGGCCTGGCCGTCACCAAACCGGGCACCGCGATCATCACCCGCCGTGAACTCGAAGAAGAGATGCACGAACTGACCACGGTCCACCACGAGGGTGCACTGGTGGATTGGAAAGCGGCACGCCGGGCCATCAAGACGTGGCAGGCGCGCGGCGAAACGGTGGTCTTCACCAACGGCTGCTTCGACCTCATTCATCCAGGCCACATCCGTCTACTGGAAGGCGCGGCCAGGTGCGGCGACCGTCTGGTGGTCGGGCTCAATAGCGACGCCTCGGTCCGCCGACTAAAAGGCCCGACGCGCCCGATCCAGGACATCGCAAGCCGTGCCCGCGTCATCGGCGCCATTCGCTTTGTCGATATCGTCGCCGTGTTCGATGAGCAGACCCCTGTGGAACTCATCACCGCGCTGGAACCCGATGTGCTGGTCAAAGGCGCTGATTACCGGGAGGATGAGGTCGTCGGCGGCGACATCGTGAAGGCGCGCGGCGGTAAGGTGGTCCTGGTCGATCTGGTCGATGGGCAGTCCTCGAGCCGGCTCATCAAGGTTGCGCAGGCTCCGGGTTCCTGAGCCGGCAATTCACCAATTCAGCAAGTCCCGCAAGCAACCCAATGTTGCGGCTTGATTGCAGCAAAATCCGGTCGTTAAAGTTGGGTAATGCTAGAATATGAGGGGTTCGTCTACCTGGACACCCAAAAGACCGGGTCGACGTTTGTCTTGAATTTTCTCAAGAAGCACACGCGTGGAGAGCCCCTCCGCGAGCGCAAACACATGCCTCTGCGGACCAACACGCGGCTGAACAAAATCTGCTTCGTATCGGCGCGCGATCCGTGGGAAGCCTATGTCTCCCTGTTTTCGTTTGGCTGCACCAATGGGGGAAAGGGGCGCATGTATCGCGTCCTGACCGATCACGGGCATGGTGATCTCTACAAGGACGCCAGCGTCTCCGGTCTGCGCCGCTGGCTCGAGTTCGTTCTTGAGCCGCAAAACGCCGCGCTGGTGAGCCCGGAGGTGGGCGACTTTGAGGACATGAAGCCGGGCTTGATCGGCCTTCAATCGTATCGCTTCTTGACACTCTCTCTGATGAACGAGGGGCGACGCCAGCTCACCCGATGCGCCACGCGTGCGGATGTGATGCGAACTTATCGTACGCATCGGATCACGAGCCACGTCCTTCGTACTGAGCACCTCACAGCTGATCTTGCAGTGCTTACGGCCGGTCCCTTGAAGCCATTCCTCAGCGATCCGGATGCCGCACTGCAGGAGCTCAAGTCGAAAATGCGCCGGGTCAATCGATCCCAGCGCGTTGATAACACCGCCAGCACATCGTTCGAGGATGTCCTTGACGACTGGCACGGCAAGTCCGCGGCCACCGACGATCTGGCGGACCTCAAGGCGCGTGTCCAGGAGCTGGAGTGGTTCCTGGTCGATACATTGTCGGAAGGCCCATCGGACAAGGATGTCTTCTTTCCGATCCGGCTGAAGCGCAGCGTTGCCATGCCGCTGGAGGCTGTGATCGGGACGCTCGCGGAGAAGGCACCGTCGCCTTCGCCGGCCAAGCCGGCTCGGACGCGACCTCCGAAAACGCAGGCTGTGCCGGCATCCCGGGCCGAAGTCCTTCGATCAGAGGAGCCGCGACCGGAAGTCAATCAATCGGCGGTCTCCCAATCGGAAATCCCACAATCGGAAGTCATTGTCGTAAATGACGTAGTGCACCCGCCGCGCGCGAGCGCGGTTGTTCACGCCGCTCCACACAACGCTGACCAGCGCCGGTTCTGGCGTCGGCAGCTTAGAGGCGGACATTGGCTCCGCCGCCTGGTCGGGCGCGGCGCTGTTCTGCTGCGCGGTGAAAGCAAGCCGCCGCGGTAGCGAGACCGGTCACTGTCCGCCGGATCAGTTCTGTAGCTGCCCCAACTGCCGATTGCTCTGGCCCATCGTGATGGCGCCGTTTTCGCGCCCTTGGATCAGCAGCGTTCTTCCGCCGGGTGCCCGGTTCTCGAAGGTCGAGTTCTGAATATCAAGGCTGGATGGTTTGGGCTTGTCGTCGATCGCCACAAACGCCGTGCCGGGGTTCGCGGTGTTGATGAGCGACACGCCCTGCATTGTGATGTCCTTTGCCGCCCGCAGGTGGAGGCCGATGGCGTTGTCAGTCAGACGGCCACCGATGATTTTGACGCGCGATGCCTTAAGGCTGATGCCGGCGGTGCTGTTGCTGATGCTGTTGTTCTGCAGCGTGACGTTCCAGCTCTGTCCATTAGACTCATGGCCGACGATGATGCCGGCTTCGCTCGCATCTTTGATGGTGTTGTCGCGCACGACGATGTCGTGAAAGTCGGCGATGTTGATGCCGCGCAAAACGCCGCGGATGTCGTTGTTCGCGATGAGGCCGCCGTAATCCTGCCCCGGCTGCCCGCTGTCCTTGATCCCTTGTCCGCCGATGAGCGAGATATGATTGCCGACAACCCGCGCGTTGATGCAGCGGAGCAGGTAGATCGAATGAAAGAGCCCGCGCCCGCCGTCGGCGAAGGTTGAATTCGAGATCTCCAGATCCCGCACGCCTTTGACGTGCAGGCCCATGCCGAGGCGCGAGAAGTGGCGCAGCGTGCTGTCCAGGAAGACGAACCGGCTCGATGCGTTGGTGGGATCGTTGAACAGGATCACCGAGAACTGATCGGCATCGGATTGCCGGTTGCCGTCGAGTGCGATGGTGTCGAAGCCGAAGTCGTGCAGGCCTTCGCCTTGCTGTCCGAACATCGTAAAGCCCGGTCCAGCCACCGTCGTCGCGCGCCGGAACACGACATCGCCCGTACCGCGCAGAACGACGTTCGATTTGAGCGCCACAGGCTTATCGATCAGATAGGTGCCGGGCGCGAGGTCGAGGGCGATGACCCCTTTGGGGCTCAGCGAGGCGATGATGCCGTTGAGTGCATCCGACGCGCCCTGCCGGCCGGTTTTGTCGAGGCCGATATGCAGGCTTTTCGCAACGCCATCCGCTGCGATGTGCTGGGTATAGGCCGGAGCCGCCTCAACACTCGAAACGCCAAGCAAGGCGCTGCAGACGAGAGCGACGGCCGCACTGATCTGGATCGGAAATTTCATCGTCACGGACTTTCTGGATGGACAAGGAAAGGAAGAGCCTGCAGGGCTTCGCGGCCAATGGGAAGCATGCCGCGACTGAAGAACACGCAATAGTCATGCTTGTTCCTTCCATTGGGGCCTAGCCGGTCAGCAGACGTGAGCGTCTGAGATCGGTGGGAGCCTCACACTTTTATCATCGCGTGGTGGACTAGGGGCTTGGCCGCGTAGGGGAAGGGGCGCCCGGAGGACTGGACCGGCTGGATGCCTTCGAGTGAGTGAATTCAGGCGTGCGCCATTTCGTGAGAACAGGAACCGGGAGACCGGTATTCGACGGATTGAATTGGTTGAGGCTCAGCGAACCCCGTGCGGGCTCTGGACCGCCACCCGCGTATAGGCGGAGACCAGGGATCAAGCTGTATGCATCGAGGAAAATGGCGCGCCCGAAAGGATTCGAACCTCTGACCCCCAGATTCGTAGTCTGGTGCTCTATCCAGCTGAGCTACGGGCGCGTGCCGAAGGGGGCGGAAACTAGGGGGAGAGCGGGTCCAAAGCAAGGCCTGTTTGTAACATTCGTTCAGACCGGTTTCTGGGCGTAAAATCTGGATTTTTGAGCCTGAAACAAAGCCTTAGCGGTCCGGTGGCGTGCCGGCGCAAGGTCGCGTCCCATAGGCTCACTTGCGGGCACCTAATGAAAGTCCCGCGACTTCGGCACCACCCGCACGTTCCGCGGATGCCGATGCACATGCCGCCCCTTCCACTTCCTGGCGTGCTGCGTCCCGTAGTCCTCCGACAGCCGGTCGAGTTCATATGTCCGATCAAAAATCCGCTCGGCCACCAGATGGACAACGCCCTCCTCGCTCCGCTGGACCTTCCCTTCAACAACCATCATGCGCGCCCCCATGATCTCGGCCCGAAACGCTTTCACAAGATCCGGCCATACGACGACATTGGTGACCCCAGTCTCATCACTGAGCGTGACGAAGACCACGCCAGCGTCTCCCGGCATTTGCCGGGTGAGGACGATGCCGGCACAAATTACGTGATCGCCGTCTTTGCACTTGGGGTTCTGGTCTTCCATGTCCCCCGTAACGTCATGGCAGCTGAAGACGCCTTCCTCATCCAGCATCTCGCGGAGGAAGCGCATTAGGTGCGCCTTCAAGGAGAAGCGCAGCATCTGATAGTCCGCCAGAACATGCTCACTGAGCGGCATAAGGGGAAGGGCATCGATGTTTTCCTCTTCCTGCTCTTCGACGCGCTGAATAGCAAAGAGCGGCAAATCCTCGCTATCCGGAAGCCGGCGAACAGCCCACAACGCTTCACGCCGGTCCTGCTCTAAAGATTGGAAACAATCCGCTTCCGCCAAAATAACGAGAGCCCGTTTCGGCAGCTCAGTCCGTCTTGCTAAATTATCGACACTGGAAAATCTGTTGCCTCTTCGGGCAGCGAGAATCTCCGCCCAATCCTGCTTGAAGCCATCGACTTGACGAAACCCAAGCTGCAGGGCGAGCGGGCCAGCATTCCCTTCCAAAGTATTATCCCAGATGCTGTCGTTCACATCGACGTGCCGGACTTCGACGCCATGTTCGATGGCATCGCGAAC
>DATAHD010000422.1:0-2815 GCA_036263395.1 Rhizomicrobium sp.
CCGGCCTGCTCGAGTGGCAAGCCATGGCCGAGGTCAAGTCCCGGCCGGCCCCTTAGCGGGCTCTGTTGTGTGGGCCGTCTTCACAGGCGCAGCCGGCGCATCGTCGTAGACAACGGGCAGCATGGGCAGCGCGCGGTCGGCACGGGTTTCGACGAACTGGACATTCTTCGTGTCCTTCACGCCGCCCATGACGATTTCGACGGTGTCGGTCGACTCGCAGGCCGCAGCGGCCATCGGCGCCGTGACCGCGGCGACGGCAAGCACCGCCGCTGCAATCGTTGGCAGACGATACGAGACACAGACTTCTTCACCGCTGCAGGCGTCGAAGAAATCCACGCGCTCGCCATCCGACATCGCCGTCAGATCGAAGACCTGGCGCTTGCAGAGGCGGCAGACGTCGCCGTCCATGATCGCGGCGAGGTCGCCCTTGTAAGGGCACGGACTTTGGATTTTCGGAAACAGCGCCATCGCCGCTCCTCCGTTACGTTTTCGACGCGTCGTGTTTCGCCGACGTATCCGCGGTGGTGCGCGATACGGGCGTCGTCGCCGCGGCCAGATCGTCGTAGACGACGGGCAGCATGGGGATCGCGCGATCAGACGCACTCTCGCGGTTCGAAAGACTCGACGCGTCTTTCACGGCGCCGACGACAATTACGACTTCACGCGGCTCCGCAGCCATCGCGGGCGTCACCGATGCGAGCATCACAGCCGCCAAGCCGGAACCGATAACAAGTGTGGTGGTGGAGAACAAAGCCATGTCGTTATCTCCCTGGTGTTCAACAAGCGCTCTCGTTGCAATGAAACGTTATCGCAACGATGTCAGTAAGAACCTGTGCGGAGGATTGCGCAACGAAGAAGCATCAACAACGCGTCGCTTCGAACGACACGCTGTCGCGCGAAGGGTGACTGATTGACTGTCAGTCAGTTGCCGGTGGGTTCGCGAACGGCAACGTGAACGCGATGGTGAGGCCTTCGGCGGTGTTGGATTCAACAAACAGTTTGCCGCCATGATCGGAAATGATCTGCTGACAGATCGGCAGGCCGAGACCAAGGCCGGTGTCCTTGGTGGTGGTGAACGGCTCGAAAATCTCCAGCGCCAACGCAACCGGCATTCCCGCTCCACTGTCGCTGACCCGCACGTGCAGATGATCTTTTTCAACGTGCGCCGATAAAACCACGTCGCGTCGGTCGCGGTTGCGCACGGCATCCGCAGCGTTCATCAGCAGGTTGATCAGCACCTGCTGAATTTGACCGCGATCGATCATGACCTTGGGCAAACGATCGGAAACCGCGAGCTGTAGCGCGACATTGCCGGTTTTCATCATCGGCTCGGCAAGACCGAAAGCCTCGCGCGCCACTTCTGCGAAGTCGTCGGGCCGCTTTTCGGTCTCGCCCGAACGCATGAAGCGGCGAAGGCCCTTGACGATCTCGCCGGCACGAACGACCTGCTCCGCGCTGCGGCCGATCAACTGATCCGCCAGTTCGTCCTTGCCCGCGAAGCGACGGCGGAGCGCCGCGAGATAATTTTGTGCCGCGGCCAGCGGCTGCGCGAGGTCATGCGCAAGGGACGAGGCCATGGTGGCCACAATCGACATGCGAGCGCGTTGCAACAGCCGGGCGCGCAGACGATCGAGGCGCGCGATCTCGGTTTGCGCGGCGCGAAGTTCGTTCAGAAGACGCAGTTGTGTCTGATCGTTGATGGTTTGCGCCGCCTCGCTGTGCGGCATCAGAACGGCATCGGTCACGTCGTACACACGGTGGATGATCCAGCGCACCTCGCCGCGTTCATCGAGCACCGGGGAGTTGCGCGGGCTCCAGTACTTCTCCACAAAGCCGCCGCCCATCTCCGGCGGCGCCGCAACATCGTAGCGTTGCACCGCCATTGAATCGGGACGCTTCAGGGCGAGAACGCGTTGGAGCGATGCTCGCAAGTTCGAGGGGCCATTGGCCTCTGGCCGGCGTGGATCGTCCGTGAACGTGTCGAAAATATTGCGGCCGACGATGTCGTCGAGCGTGATACCGGTTGCCTGAACATAAGATGGCGTCGCCGCAACCATCGTGAAATCGGGGTCGAGGATCAGGCACAGTGCGTCCGTCCCCTCGAAGAGACTCTTGTAATCGACCGAATTGTCGAAACTTTCCGCCACCGCGTCCATGCCGCTCTGAAGCAAGCAGGCAGTGTCTCACGCCGGTTAAACGGCCGTAATACGTAGAAACCCTCAAGCTGCGCCTGCTGATGGTTCCATCGGAAGTGTGAAAGCGAACGTGGTTCCGTTGGGCTGGTTTTCCGTGCAGGTCAGCGTGCCACCATGCGCCTCGACAATCTGCCGGCAGATCGTCAGACCCAACCCCATCCCGCTCGCTTTGGTTGTGGTTAGCGGGGAGAAAAGCTTGTCACGGATGTCCGCGCGAATGCCGTCGCCCGTGTCTGCCACGGCAACGCGAACCACCTGCCCCTCCTGGGCGGCCGTGACGGTTATGGACCGCTGCGGCGCATCGAGAAGGGCATCGGCGGCGTTGGTTAGCAAATTGACCAGAACCTGCTGGATCTGAACCCGGTTCATCGGCACACGCAGCAGCGGCTGCGCGACAGTGAGCGTGATCTCGGCCTCGGCGGCAGCGATCGAATCCCGCGCGAGGCGCAGCGCCTCGGCCAACACATCGGCGACGGGTTCGAGTTTTCTTTCAAGCGCGCCTGTCAGAACATACTGGCGCAAACCGGTGACGATGTGAGACGCGCGCAGGATCTGCGCATCGAGTGCGGTAAGGATCTCGTTGCCACGCTCCGTAGCTTCTGCTTCGAACGGCGCAGCAA
>DATAHD010000423.1:0-13002 GCA_036263395.1 Rhizomicrobium sp.
GCGTGGGGCGTGAGCGTTGGGTTCGCCGCGATCGTCATCGGCTTTGCATGGTGGATCGCGCGGCTGATGACGAAGGAGCTTGGCGCGGCACGCTGGGGCTATATCGGATTCATCGGCGCGATTGCGGTGATGATCGTGCCGCTGAACAACCTTCGGCTGGAGTTCACCCAGCCGCCACTGAACGACATCACCACCGACACCGAGACGCCGCCGCCGTTCAAGGCGCTGCTGCCGCTGCGCGCGGGTGCGGAGAATCCGCCGGACTATGACGGCAAGCGCCGGGTGCATTACGACGGCGACGACATGGACGTGGTGGAAGCGCAGAAGCGCGCCTATCCCGATGCCAAGGCGGTCAAGCTGATCGTGAAGCCGATGGCGCTCTACTGGCGCGCGTTCGAGGCGGCGAAGCGGATGGACTGGAACGTCGTTGCGTTCGACAAGAACGCGCGCACGATCGAGGCGACCTATACCGACTTCTGGACCGGTTCGACGAGCGACATCGCGATCCGCGTGCGGCCGGCGGGCATGGGGGCGCGGCTCGACATCCGGAGCAAGAGCCGCGTCGGGCAGTCGGATGCAGGGCTGAACGCGCGCATCATCAAGGACTATTACAGCGAACTCGCCGGCGGTTAATTCTTGTCGCGCAATTGGTCCGAAAACCGCTTCACACTTTTCGGATTGCGCTCTAGCGCCGCGTTTCGACAAACGCCGCAAGGTTAGTGAGCGTTGATTCCATGCCGGTGCGGTGATCTTTTTCGCCGATAGCGTCCGGCACGTTCTCCGCGGTGATCGTCACGCGGGTGCCGCCCATCACCGGGACGAGCGCAGTGCTGATCGTCATCGGGGCGGTGAGCGTGGGATCGTCGGAGATGAAGCTGACCTCTTCGACCACTTTCTCGTTGGGCACCAACGTCACGAAGCGGCCGTTCACAACATCGCGGTCGGCGCCCGACTTGCCGCCACCGGGTGGCGGGGCGCGGTAGGTGAGCACCATCCGATAGGTGCCGTTCTCGCGCGGCTGGAACGTCTCGAGGATGCCGCTCATGCCGGCCGGCGGACGCCAGCGCTCGATCGCACCCTGATTGAGCAGCGCGCGATAGATGTTCCGGGTCGGGGCGCGGACGATGCGGGTGACGGTATCCGTTCTCACCGGGCGATCACCGCGCCGTTCTTCATGACGAACCGAATGTTCTGCAACATGGCAACATCTTCCGCCGGATTGCCCGAAACGGCAATGCAATCGGCGAGGTAACCCTCGGCGATCTGGCCGAGATCGTGAGTGCGGCGGAGGATGGCGGCGTTGATCGCGGTGGCGGCGCGGAGGACCTCGTTGGGGCTCATGCCGAGACCATGCATATCGAGCATCTCACCGGCATTGGCGCCGTGGGCGAAGACGCCGACATCGCTGCCGCAGCCGATGACGACCCCGGCTTCGCGGGCGAACTGGAACGCCCGTGCCGCCAGCGCCATCGCGGGCGAGGCCGGGCCGCCCGGCGTGTGTTCGCCGCGATAGATGCTGATCCATTTGGCCGCCATCAGGGTCGGCAGGTAGGCAATGCCCTTCTGCTTCATCAGCGCGAACGTGGAGGGGGCGCCGCCATAGCCATGCTCGATAGTGTCGACGCCAGCGAGCACCGCCCGGAGCATCCCCTCATTGCCGGTGGCGTGCGCCGCGACGGGGCGGCCGAGCGAATGGGCGGTATCGACGCCGGCACGCAGCTCGTCGATGGAGAAAGTCGGCACCGTCTCGCCGTTCGGGCCGACGCGGTAGTCGGCGTAGAACTTGATCCAGTCCGCGCCATGCGCCGCCTGATGGCGCACGGCTTTCACCACCTCATCGACGCCGCTCGCCTCTTCCGCGCCGGCGGCGAGGCAGCAGTCGTCGCGATAGTTCTTGCGCATCGGTGCGTAACCCCCGGTCGCGACGATGGCGCGCGAGGCTACGAACAGGCGCGGGCCTGGTGTGAGATCTTCGTCTATGGCTTTCTTCAGCGCGACATCGGCATAGCCGACGCCCTCGGTGCCGAGATCGCGCAGAGTGGTGAACCCGGCCCGCACCGTCGCCTCCGCGTGGCGGACGGCACGCACGGTGCGATAGGCCTCGCTCTCCTTCAGCACCTGATCGTCCCACGCCGTCTCATTGTAGGGATGCAGGAACAGGTGCGAGTGCAGGTCCATCAGCCCGGGCAGCAAGGTGCAGCTGGGGAGCGGGATAACTTCGGCATCGGGCGCGGTGATGGCGGATGCAATTTGTTCGATACGGTTACCGCGGATGAGGACGGAGACGCTGGTGTGGATTTCGCCGTTCGACCAAACGCGATCGGGCTGAAGGATCGTCGAATGGACGCTCATTTCTTCAGTTTGGATTTGAAAGCAAACTTCCTCTCGGCGCGAACGCGGCGCTTCGACTGAGTTGGAGCGAAGGCAAAGAGCAGATGTCGGAACCGGCGAACAGTAATTGTTTCGCCGAACTCCGCTCTGCGAGCGAAGTAATCGAACCGCTTCTGTGCTTCCACCATTGTGACGCAGATTTGCATAAGCGAATGCTATTTCGATTGGGGCAAGCGCTCAACCAGATTCCACCAGACTGTACCGATCCCCGTCCTTCTTCACGCGGCCTTCTTCGGTGAGTTGGATCAGGTGCGCGAGGACCGAGCGGGAGGCTGCCGGGTGGAGGCGTTTGTCGACGTCGGCGTACATGCGGGCGACCATTTCGGGGACCGTGGCGAGGCCATCGCGGATGCAGGCAACGATCTGGGCTTCGCGCTCCAAACGATGATCGAGATAGGCTTGCAGGAACGGCTTGGGATCGGTGACCGGCGCGCCGTGCGTTGGATAGAGCACCTTGTCGTCGCGCGGCTGCAGCTTGCGGACGCTGGCGAAGTATTCGCGCATGTTGCCGTCAGGCGGCGTCACCACTGTGGTCGACCAGCCCATGATGTGGTCGCCGGTGAAGAGCGCTTTCTCCTCGCGCAATGCGAAGCACATGTGGTTGGAGGTGTGGCCCGGCGTGTAGACGCACTCGAACGACCAGCCGTCGCCTTCGATGATGTCGCCGTCCTTCACCCGCACATCCGGATCGAACGCCATATCGCCGCCTTCTTCGAGCCGCGGACCGTCCTCGTGATGGCCACTGCCGTGCGGGCCAAAGGCATAGGTCTTGGCGCCCGACCACTCCTTCATCGGCTTTGCGGCCGGCGAATGATCGGAATGCGTATGCGTGACCAGAATGTGCGTGAGCTTTCGCTTGCCCACCGCACGCTTCAGCGCCTCCACATGCTCCGGCATGTCCGGCCCCGGATCGATCATCGCGACGCTGTCGCCGCCGATCAGATAGACGCCGGTCCCCTTGTAGGTGAAGGCGGACGGATTCTTCGCCAGCACCCGCGTGACGAGCGGGCTGACGCGCACCTCGTCCTCGTACGGCACGTCGAATTCACGGATGAAAGGGATGGGCATGGCAATTCCGTTACGGCATCAGAAGGGTCCGAAGCTTCGCATGTTTGACGCTCCCATGCACCTTCCCTAGGCTCCGCCGCGGCAGAACAAAAACGTGGGAGAACGCTCTATGAAACTCATCAATTCCGTCGGTCCCAACCCGCATGTCGTGCGCATGTTCATTGCGGAGAAGGGGATCACCGTTCCGTCCGAGACCATCGACCTGATGAAGGGCGAGAACCGGCAGGAAGCGCATCTGAAGCGCAACCCGCACGGCCAGACGCCGGCGCTGGAGATGGAGAACGGCAAGTACCTCGCCGAGATCACGGTGATCTGCGAGTACCTCGAGGACAAGCATCCGAACCCGCCGCTGATCGGCAGCAACGCGGAAGAGAAGGCCGAGACGCGCATGTGGACGCGCCGTATCGACCTCAACATCTGCGAACCGCTCGCCAACGGTTTCCGTTTCAGCGACGGTCTGGCGCTGTTCAAGGACCGCATCTTCACCGCGCCGGAAGCGGCGCCGGGTCTGAAGGCGATCGCCCAGGATCGCCTGAAATGGCTCGACGGTCAGATCGCCGGCAAGCAGTTCATTGTTGGCGACCGCTTCACGCTCGCTGACATTCTACTCTACTGCTTCCTCGAATTCGGCGGCGCGGTCGGTCAGCCGCTCAACCCTGAGTTCAAAAACCTCACTGCCTGGTTTGGCCGCGTGAAGTCGCGTCCTTCGGCAAAAGCCTGAGGTTTCGGCGCAAACCGGAACCTGCGCTCTATCAAAGCGTGTGACGGCCGTCATGCATTAAGCATGGCGGCCGTTTTGCTTCCGGACAGCGACGGAAAATTGATTAAAGTGGAACCCATGTACGACGACGTCGAACCACCGCGCAGACCGAGCAGGGCCATGTTGGTCTGGGCATTGTGCTGCACGGCGCTTCTCGCGCCGTCGCTGTTCGTGTGGCTGGTGCGCGGCACCGCTTATGCCATCCAATGCGCGCCCGGACCGGAGACCTGCAAAAGCCTGCCGCTCGGCATGGCGCTGCACGGCGCGCTTCAGGCCGCGTGGCTTATTCCGCAGAATGCGTTGATCCTGCTGGTCGTCGCGTTCACCGCCGCGATTGCCGCGGTGGTGGCGCATCGCGTGCTGCTGGGTGCGCTAACGCTTGTGTTCGCGCCGGTGGCATCGCTCGTGCTGCCGATGATCGCGGTGTTCTCCGCCACACATGCGCAGTGTTCCGTGAACGAAGGCGGCGTCGGCGACTGCCCGCTGTGGGGCGCGCATATGGGGATGGCGTTTCATCAGGCCGCGAACGTCAACGATCTCGTCTACGGCTTTGCGCCCTACACCTTCGCGGCGGCGCTGATGCTGGGGATGCTTGGCTGGTTCGTGACGCGGCCCAAGGCGCCGCGCCAGCGCACCGCGGCGATGATGAAGATGCCCGACCGCTGGCCGCCACAGGGCGACCCGCGCGATCATCAGTAAGGCTTGTTGTCGAGCGCGTGGATCAGGCCGCGGATGACGCGGTAGAGGTACCACACGACATAGAGCAGGAAGCCCAGCGGCACGACTGGCAGGAAGCCGACCAGCGGCCACCAGCTCTGCGGCACGGCGGGACCATCGGCTTGCCACTGCCAGGCATGCATGTGCGCCGTCCAGTCGTGCGCATGCCAGTGCCAGAAGCCCGGGCCGAACAGCGAGAACATGCCCGCGATTCCGGCGATCACCGCCACCGTGAACAGGATCGCGAAGACCACCGAGACCCAGAACACGGTGATCGCGTTCGAGAAGTGGCTTTCGAAGATCGTGCCGCGCGCATCCGGCCGCTTCACATAGGCGATGACGGCGCCGACGAGTGCGGTGAGACCATGCGTGAAGAACGAGAAGAGGAAGAGGCCGTAGACGAGAGACGCGACGAGGCGCAGATCGCCCTCGATCGGCTTCGGTGCAGTGTTGCTCGGAACGTCGCTCATGCGCAGATCCTCACGTGTACGGTTGATACTCGATGGCGCGCAAGATGCCCTTGAGGCTGCGGTACAGATAGTAGACCGCACCGGCCGCCATCACGAGGAAGCCGAGGCCAAGCAGCCAGAACGTGGCGCAGCCGACGACGAACAGCAGCAGGCCGACCCAGAAGGCAGTGATGATGTTCTCGTAGTGGCTTTCCCAGATCGTGCCGCGGGTTTCGCCGCGCTTGATATAGGCGATGACGACACCGATGACCGCGGTGATGCCGTTGCAGAAAGCGAGAAGCATGAGGCCGTAAGAGATCATCGCAAGCGTGCGAGCATCACTGTCTCTTGCGATAGCCGGTACCGAATTCTGCGTGTCACTCATTGGCGGCTCCTCCCCGTACAACCTTAGATGGGAAGGGGCTTTCTGGCTTTCAATACCGACCGCTATGCCGGCATTCTGCTGGAACGCGTTGGGAATTGCAGTGGCCGGTGAGAAACGCGTGAAACCAGCTATGTTCGTTGGACCATCCCGCAACCAGCACCATGGCAGCGAGCAGACCGCCAATTGCCCACCACTGCCATTTCGGCAGCATCAGATGCCACCCCATTGGGTGTAACCCTGGTCTTCCCAGTAGCCGCCTTTGCCGCCCTGGATGTGGTCGAAGTTTTCGACCAGTTCTATCCGTTCGACATATTTCGCCTGCTTATAGCCGAGCTGGCGTTCGGCGCGGACGCGCACCGGGGCGCCGTTCTCCACCGGCAGCGGTTTGCCGTTGAGATTGTAGGCGAGGATCGTTTGCGGATGCGTCGCTTCGAGCAGGTCGAGCGTCTCATAGTAGAACGGCGCGGCCTTGTGGTTGTCGGTGTACTGATCGGCCATTGGGTCCATGCAATAGAACACCGCGTGGCGGGCCGTCGGTTTGGGCTGGGCCATCGCAAGCACACCGGCAAGCGGCGTGCCGCTCCATTCGCCGATGCACGACCAGCCTTCGACGCAGTCGTGCCGCGTGATCTGGGTGCGCGTGGGCAGCTTGCGCAGCTGATCCAGCGACAGCGAGAGCGGCTTCTCGACGAGCCCGCCGACCGTGAGGCGCCAATCTTTGAAACCGTTCATCATCAAGGTGGCGTATTCGTCGGTGCCGGGATCGAGCGTGCCGTTGGCGCGGAACACCGGCGCGATGTCGGCTTTGCTGAACTCCTGCGCCAGTGCGTGGCTGCCAGCGAACAGACGCTGCGCCCATTTGCTCAAGTGCTCCGCACTGTCGAGCACCTTGGGCAGCCATTGCGTCTGGTTGATGTCGCCGCAGCCGGCGAGCGCGATGGTGGTGCCAAGGGCGCCGATACGGGCGAGAAAGCCGCGGCGCGCAAGATGCGGGCGTTGATCACTCATGGCCCGGCTCCTTCTCGATCGCGTAGTACCCGGTGATCATCGAGCGCACGTTGTTCCAGGTGCCGGAGAGCACGACCATCACCATGTGCACGATGAAGAAGCCGAGGAACGAGAACGCGCAGAGGAAGTGGATCGTGCGCGCTGTCTGACGGCCGCCGAAGATCCATGGCAGGAACGGGACGGCCGCATCCATGGTCGGCGACATCGTCAGACCCGTTAGTACGACAAGCGGACCAAGGCCAAAGATAACGAGGAAATAAGTCAGCTTCTGAATCGCGTTGTAGTGTTTGGCACGTTCGTCATGCGCGAATTTGAGTTTGGCATGGCTGACGATCTCCGACGGCAGATGCTTGATGTCGGCCTTTGTCGGCAGCAGATCGCGGAAGTGGCGCGACGACAGCGCCCAGATCGCGAACAATGTACCGTTGAACACGAACAGCCACGCGAAGAAGAAGTGCCACAACCGGCCGAGCGCGAGCCACTGCGTGCCGGGGATCGTAGCCCATTGCGGGAAGCCCCGCGCCTGCATCACGCCGTCGGTTTCGGACGCGCCGAACCAGCCGGTGGTTTCGAACCGCGTGCCCGCAATCCAGGTATAGCCATGCAGCTGGCCGTTCGCGTCCTGCGCTGCCGTCATCGACAGGATGGGATGGTCGAAATTGCTGGTCTTGCCGAGATAGAGCGCGGGATGGGCGTTGAAGATCTGCAGCCCGCTTCCCAGCATCACGAAGAGGACGATCGCGTTCAGCCAGTGCGTGATGCGGATCAACAAGCGGTGGCGATAGAAGAAGGTGTGCGGTTTGTTCGGGTCGGCATTGCTGCCGAATACCGCAAAACGCTTGATGGCCGCCCAGGCCCGCTCACCCGCGGTCGGGCCGTCTTCATCCACAGTGTCGTCCGCTATCGCCATACCGCCTCGCACGCCCGGGGCAAGACTATACGACTCGCCGCCCAATTTGGACTTCGCCGGTAGGCCGCATTTGTTACAGCGAACCGCGGCTTCGCGCCCAAGATTCCGCAAGGGCAGCAGGCAAATTGCGGCGTTACGTTCGGGTATAGACGAGGTTGGAGCCATCCTTGGCCAGCGCCGTAAGGCCGGCCCAGCTTCCGTCCGCCGCGTAAAACAGGTCGAGCGAGTCGTCGCCCCGCCACGTGTAATGCGACGCAGCGATGGTCTTGCCGGACGTCGTTGTGACGCTTTCCGGCGAAGGACCGGCAATCTGGGCATGGATCATCCTCCCGTTCTGGGGGTTGATCATCGCGTTCTTGAGTTCGTCCTTATTCCAGTGTGTCGCCGGCAGCGCGGTCCCCGGGGCAACATGCCGGCCGCTGGTGCCGGCGATATTCAGCGTATCGCCGGCGCGCCGCACAGTCGTGCTCACCGCCTCGCCATCATCATCCGTGGTCGCATCGAGGCTGACAAACCGGCCGCCCTCCCAATGCTCCACCATGTGATGCGTATAGTGAAACACGCGGACGCCGAGGATGTGGACGCCGATCTTAACGTCAGCGGTGGCGGTGAATGTGCTGGCAGGGTCGCCCGCGAAGGCGACGGCATGCGTTCCGATGACCGAGCCGTTGCGCGATATTTGAAAACTGACCGGTGCTCGGCCCAGCACGGCTCGCGCGATGGCCGGCGCGAGAGCAAGCGCCAATGGTGCGGCGGACACAAGGCGGCGACGTGAAAGCACTGTAACCCTTTCCGCCCCCACGACTGTTTTCCCTACGATGGCCGGAGCGCGGCGGATCATAGCGCGCGTCCGGCATTTGGGACGATGCATCCAAAACAGGCTATGATGCGTTGCATTGTCGGACCGAACTGTTCGGTCCTTTCATTTCGACGGGGAAGATCATGAATCGATTTGCAAAACTGGCCGCCGGTGTGGCCCTTGCCTTCACGGCCGCGCTGACCTTCACGGGACCCGCACGCGCCTCCGACGAGACGCGGCTCATCTCGCATGCGTCGGAGACGGTGGACGACCTGCGCCACAGTCCGAATTTCGGCGACGCCCGCCGCGCGATGCGCCATGCCCGCGCCGTGCTGATCATCCCGTCGCTTGTGAAGGGCGGCTTCATCTTCGGCGCCGAGGGCGGCAACGGCGTCCTGCTCGCGCGCACCCGCGGCGGCTGGAGCAGCCCGGCGTTCTACACCCTCGGCTCCGCCTCGTTCGGCCTCCAGGCCGGCCTGCAGAAGGCCGAGGTCATCATGATCATCAACACCGACCGCGCCCTGCGCGCCGTCATGCGCTCCAAGTTCAAGATCGGCGCCGGCGCCGGTATCACCGTGGTCAATCTGGGCGCGGGCGTCGAAGGCGCGACCAGCGGCAACCTCTCCGGCGACATCATCGTGTGGTCGCAGGCCGAGGGCGTCTATGGCGGCATCTCGCTGAACGGCTCGGTCGTGGCCCCGGACAACAAATCGAACGCCCGCTTCTACAACGGGACGACGGAAGTCGAGGCAATCGTCGCCAACGACGTGAAGAACCCGGAAGCCGCCAGCCTGCGCCGCAAGCTTGCGAATTCCTTCTGATCCGGCACAGTTCTGGAATTCAAGGAGGACTTTTCATGCGAACCAAAACAACAGCAGCACCGGGCCTCGGCCCGGTTGCCTTCCTCGCCGCGCTTTCGCTGTGTGCCCTTGTGCCGCTTAAGGCGCATGCCGACGGCCACGGCGAGATCGTGACCGCGATGACGCATGCCGATCTGGCCGGCAAGGCGGCGGACATCGACGGCGTGCACATGCATCTGCATCACGCGCTCAACTGCCTCGTCGGGCCGAGCGGCGCGGGGTACGATGCCAAGCAGATGAACCCATGCGCCAATGCCGGCAACGGGGCGATTCCGGACACGGCGGATGCCGCGAAGAAGGCGGCGCTGCAGGAAGCGGCGAAGTCCGCTGCGGCCGGGATTGCCGAGACGGACGTTGCCAAGGCGAAGGCGGATGCTGCCGCCGCCGCCAGCAAGCTTATGGCCCTCTAGACTGACTGCGTCAGGCGACGGCGCGACGTATGTCCGCCGTCGCGACGCGATCTTTCATATCGTCGGGATTCCACTGCGCTTCATCGCGCGCCATCGCGATGCCGCGGACATAGCGCGTGACCTCGATCGCCGACAGGCGATAGCCCGTGAAGGCATTCTGCGCATCGACAAGCGGTTTGCCCGACACACTCCAGAAGAACACCGGGCCGCCGGTCTCATGCTTGAAGAGATGATCGCGGAACGGCAGATGGCGGATCACCATCTCGCGGTGGTTGGCACTCGTCGCCCCCAGGCCGAAACCGTTTTCGAGTGTCAGCCAAGTGCGGCCGACAACGTCGTCCACCTCGACACCCGCGACGCGCAGGAAGCGCGGTGAGATCGCGACGATCTTCAGATCCTTGTCGAGCTCGACATACCAGTCGGAGGCCATCTCGACATAGTCGCGCATCCGCGACTCGTTCTCCTTGGCGCGAGACTCCGCCTGCATGCTGCGCTGCGCGATGAGGCGCACCAGGAAGAACACGATGAGGCAGACGAGAAGGCTTGCGGCCTCGGTCGCGATGACCGTCATCGTCTTGGCGGCGCGTGAGGCTTCGCCCATGTGCACCGAGAACAGCCACTCGTTCTTGCTGAATTCGTGATCCAGCGCGGTGATGTCGGCGAGTATCCCGCGCACGCGTTCGAGCGGCGCCCCGGATTCGACCGCGCCCGAAAGCTGGCCGGAGAGATAGGACATGCGCGAGGTCAAGCCGTCGGCGCGGCGCCAATCTGCCACCGCGAGCGCGAACGGCTGCCAGTTGCGCAACAGCACAAAGCCCCAGCTGAGACCCCAGGTGTCGTCCGGCGCGTTGAGACCGGCGCGAAAGCCGCGATCGGCGGCGTCGAAATCCGGTGTCGCTTTCTCGAGCGCGGTTCGCGCCTGCGAGTCGCCGTCGATCACCGTCATCGCGTCGTGATACTCGGCGAGGTCGCGGCGGTCGCGCGAACCGGCGTAGTGCATCAGGCTGATGACGGCGCGCTTCTGCGCCTTCGACCATTGCGCTTCACCCGTTGCATAGGCGCGCATGGAATTGACGCCTTCAAGCGCCATTGCCGCGAACACGATGATCAGGATCTGCGCCGTGATAAACACGGCCGCGAGCGCCATGATGCGCACCTGGCCGGATGGCAGGACGCGCGCCGCCGGACGGCCGAACGCCGCAAATATGCGCTTGATGCTGCCGGACAAAGCCATTGCCCCAAACCAACGTGAGATGCCTCACGCTGCCCACTTCATCGGCCCAAGATTGATAATTGTCTAAACCGGCAATTGCAGCAACGCCATTAAGAACGCGTTCAGCGTGTGACCGCGAACACACTGTGGAACTTTCGTTTGCCTTCCGGTGTAAACAGAAGCGCGCGGCTGTTCTTGTCCCGCCGCGCCCATTTCAGCGCCAGGACGCGTGACAACATTGCGGCGCCAAGACTGCCGGCGAGATGCTCCCGCCGCATGCTCCAATCCAGGCAACCGCGGCAGAGCGGGCGGCGCGCGGTGCGACAGACGTCGAGATCAATGCCGAAGTCGCGCGCGAAGCGCTCGCCGCGCGGCGTGAGGGCAAGACCATCGGCGCCAAGCGTGAGCGCGCCCTTCTGGATCAGGCTGTCGTAGAGCCGCACGCCCATTTCGCCCGCGAGATGATCGTAGCAGACGCGGGCCTCGCGCATCGCCGGCTCGCTCGGCCCGGGGCGCACGCGTGTGGTGCCGGTGCGCGAGGCGACGCCCATGATCTTTTCCAACATCTCCGCGACATCGGCATCGGCGAGGCGGAAATAGCGATGGCGGCCCTGCTTCACGGCGGTGACGAGGCCGCCGCCCTCAAGCTTGGCGAGATGCGAACTCGCGGTCGGCGCGGTGATGCCGGCTTCCTGCGCCAGTTCGCTCGCGGTCAGCGCTTTGCCGCCAGCCAGTGCGCTCAGCATGTTGGCGCGCGCCGGATCGCCGACCAGCGCAGCGACCGGCGCGAGAGAGGGCCCATCTTTCATGAGATGGCTTTCATTCGACGTCTTTCATCCTTCGACCGTAGTCGAAGCATGCGCGCACGGCCAAGCGCTAATCTGCACCAACACTTCGATGGAGACAGAACTGTGCAGGTGGTTTGCCATATCCGCTACGAAATCGATCCGCACCAGCGTGCGAAGTTCGTGGACTATGCCAAGGCGTGGCTTTCGATCATTCCCCGATGCGGCGGCGACCTGATCGGTTACTTCCTGCCGCACGAAGGCACCAACTATGTGGCGCATGCGATGATCGGCTTCGACAGCCTTGCGGCTTATGAGGCGTACCGCGCGCGGCTGCGGCAGGACGAAGCCGCAATGGCAAACTTCGGCTTTGCCGAACGCGAGCGGTTGATCCTGAAAGAGGAGCGGACGTTCCTGACGAAAGTCGAAGCATGACGGTCAGCGCTTGAAGCGCGTCACAAGGCCGATGGGCGACACGTCGTTCGGCACTTGCTCCGGTAGGAACGGTGCGCCGGTTGCGGCGCTGCCGTACGCGGCCGCGACGAGGCGCAGGATGTTGGTGCCTTCGGCGACGCCTTCGCTCGGCATCTCGCCGCGCGCGAAGGCCTGTGTGAAATGCGCCATCTGCGCCACGTAGCCGCCGCGCGAGGCGGATGCAATCAGCGAGAAATCCTTTTGGAGCGGGAACGCGAAAGACTCTTTTGCGCCGTTCTTGTGCTCCAGAGTCAGCGACTGGCTGCTGATGCCAACGTTGAGCACGCCGGTCTCGCCTTCGATGCGGCAGCGTGTTTCGCCATTGGGTTCGACCCACGACGAATCCGTGACCACCGGCACGCCGCCCTGAGTCACATAAGTCGCGTGTGCCGTCAGATCGAGACCGGACGCCGGATCGAACTGCATCGTGCAGGCGCGCACCTCAGCGACCGTAGGGCGGCCGAGCAGCACGAGCAGGATTTCCAGTGCGTGACAGCCGAGATCGATATGAGCGCCGCCACCAGCCAGCGGCGCCGAGCGGAACCAGCCGCCAACCGGCGGACCGCCATGTTTGAAGGTGCATTCGGCATGCGTGACGCGGCCGATGATACCGCCCGCGATGAGTTCGGCGGCGCGCACCACGATCGGCGCGAAGATCAGGTTCTCGGCATAGCCGATGCCGACGCCCTGCTCGCGCGCTACGCGTTCCAACGCGGCGCATTCGTCAAGCGTCAGCACGAGCGGCTTCTCGACGATGACATGGCGCTTCAACG
>DATAHD010000424.1:0-3538 GCA_036263395.1 Rhizomicrobium sp.
CATGAGCGAGGAACGCGCCGGTATGCGGTTGCTTCTGCACTTGGGCCAACCGCTGTCCGAAACACGCGCGTTCCAGCAAACGCTGCACCGTTCGCGCGCGCGCATGACGGATCGGGGCGTTTTATACCCATCCGCTCGTACAGATTTCGCGTCCGTGTACAACCACAACCCACTGACCGCGACGTTCGAAGATGCGAACCGGCTGCCGCGAGAGTTGCGCACCCAGTTTCGCGACAAACCGGAAGCGCTTGCCGAAGCCTATCCCCGCTACACCGCGGAACTGCGGCGCGAGATCAAGATAGCCAAGCCCGCGGTGGTGATCCTCTCTGCTGACGAGCTGTTCCGCTCGGTGCGCATCCGCGGCTTCGGCCGCATCGTGAAGTTCCTCAAGAACCAGGCAGATACCGTCGACGTGGTGCTCTATGTACAGCGGCCATCCGAGAATTATGCCGAAGCAGCCGAGCAGGCGATCCGCGCCGGCCGCGACTTGCCAGCCATAAAGTCGATGTCCCTCAGTTCGCGCATCGACAGCATCCGGACACAGTTCGACGGCCGTGTGCATCTGGTGCCCTACGACGCGGCATCGCTCAGCAACGGCCACCTCGTCGACGATTTCGCGACGCGCTTCGTGCCCGAGTTGGAGGACTTCACTTTCGATCGTTCGGATGCCGAACCATCGCTCAGCGGTGAAGCGCTTGCCGTCTTGTCGGGCCTTCGCACCAATCCAGCGACGGATGACGATGGAACCGAAAGCAGTCCGCGCGAGGCGCTTGCGGCGATGACACAAATCGATCGATCGCCGCCGCGCCGCCTGCGTCCGGAGATCGCTGCTGCGATCGATGCGATGTCGGACGATGCCGCCGCGCTGCGCGACATACCGGGTCTGGTGCCCGCCGGCGCCGCGACCAAGGCGTCTACAGCCGCGGTATCGGCCATCGAAAACCTTTCTGCGTCGGACATTTTCGCGGTCGATGCCGCCGCTGTCGCCGATCTCGATGCCGCCCTGCGCGAACGTCTGCGTCCGCCCAAAGAACTGGCGCTCGTACCAGCCGTCGAAATCACGCCGATGGAATCTTTGGAGCCGGTGAAGTCCGACAAGGGCATCGCATCGTCGGTGCGCAACGCCTTTGCCGCTGTGCGAAACCGGATGTCCGATGGCCTGGAAGAGGGCGAACGCTTCGAACTGCCCAGCCATCCGCCGCGTGAAATCACCCTCGCATTGCCGGAGTCGTTTCCCGCGGCCCGTGTCACCGTGCGGCTTACGGCGCCAGCGCCATCCAGCATTCGCGAATTTCGTTTCGCCGAACATCTTGTCGATGCCAACGGCGCCGCCACGCGTGACGTGATCGCGACCATGCTCGGCGGCATCGGTGTCTCGCACGATCTTGGCGAGACCTGGCGCAAGATCGCAGTCGCGGGCTACGAGGCATGGCGCTTCGTCCATGCCAAGTTCATGGGCGAAAACGAATACCTCGTGTGTGCCGAAGATCCGATGCGCGATCCCATGGCGCCGCTCGATCTGCTGGTCATCGACGGACGCGGCAAAATCCTTGTGCAGCATCGCGCGCACGGTCCGGCGTGGCACGGCTGCCGCGCGATCGACATGGCGGATGGCGTGGTGCTCTACGCGGAATACCCCAGCGGTGAGCCCGTCGAACCGGTGCGCGTGATGCGCAGCGCGGATCGCGGCCGCACCTGGACGCAGGTGTTTTCGCGCAAGCCCGGCGAGATCCGCCACTACCATTTCCTGCAGGCACGCCCCGGCCATCCCGGCGAGTGGTGGCTGACATCCGGCGATGCGCCGCATGAATCCCGCATCTGGATCAGCAACGACCACGGCCTCACCTGGAACGATGCGACCGACACGCCCAGCACACATATCGATGTCGGTCTCGTGCGCTATCCGCACACGCTCTATCGCCTCACCGATCTCGTCTGGATCGGCGATGACGTGATCTGGGGCACCGACGATGCGCTGTTCTCGACGTCGTCTCTCATCGGCTCCCGCGTGTTCCGTGCGAAATCGAATGGCCGTCCGCTGATGCCGGAAAATCCGATCAAGGCCGGTTGGCACATTCGCAACATGGTCGACACCGGCGATTACGTGTTTCTGCTGACGCAGGGTTCGAACCTCAGCACCGCCGCGCCGGAGGACAAGCGCCCGCGCGTTGTCCTGATGCCGAAAGCGCTGAAAGACGGGGTTCAGCCCGAACTCGCGCACCTCTTCCACGTCGACAGCTTCACGGAGCAGCCGCGCGCCGGCGCCGGGTTCACCTACTCTCGCGCCAGCCGCGCCGCCTACAACGGCACGTTCTTTACGTACCGTGCGCCTTTTCATGTCTTCCCCACCGGGCCACATTTCCTGCGCTGGGACGTGACATTCTCCTGACCTCCGTTTGCTCGCGGCCCCGTCTTCCGGGATGATGGGCACAGAGAAACACAACGGGGAAGAGACATGTCCGACGATATCCTGCAGGTCGAAGAGATCGGCGCCATCCGCCGCGTCACCCTCAACCGGCCGAACCGCCTTAATGCGCTCAACCAGCCGCTGGCCGATGCGCTGCTCGCCTATTTCGAGGCGCGGCGTCGCGATACGGAAGCGCGGATCATCATCGTGCGCGGTTCCGGTCGCGCCTTCTGCGCCGGTGCCGACCTGAAGGCTGCCGGCACGCCGGAAGCATTGCAGGACGGTCCGAAGGGCGACTGGGTTTTGCGCGATCTGATGCACGCGATGCGCAATTGCCCGCAGCCGATCATCTCCACTGTGCGCGGCGCCGCGGCAGGCGGTGGTCTCGCCCTCGCGCTAGCCTCCGACATCATCGTCGCGAGCGAGAGCGCAGTTTTCTACACCGCCTTCATCAAGGTCGGTCTCACCGGATCGGAGCTCGGCGCGGGCTGGCGTCTGCAGCGCACGATGGGTGTTAGCCGCGCCCGCGAAGCGCTCTATGCCAACCGTCCCATAAGTTCTGCCGACGCGCTGCGCACCGGTCTCGTCTCCGCCGTAACACCGGAAGACGGCCTCGATGCGTACGGCGAGAAGCTCGCCGCGGAGATGCTCGAGTGTCAGCCCGACGCGCTGCGTCTCACCAAGCGCTCGCTCGACCACGACCTCGAACTCCCGACTGCGGCACTTGCGATGGAAGCGGAAGAGCGCGCGCAGATGCTGATGATCCACCGCCGCGCGCGTGGGTGACGCGTGACGAGCACGCTGCGCGCAGGTATGGGGCTGATGGCGTTGGCAGTCCTTGCCTCGCCAGCGCACGCCGACGATCCCAACGCCGGTCTGGTCCGCTGCGTGCAACGAACATCGTCAGGCCTTCCCAAGGATGCGCGCGACACGCTGGCGCGCATCGACGGTCTGCCGCGACAAGTCCTTGCGCTGCGCAGTTATGTGCGCGCCAGAAATATCTCCGATCGCTGGACGTGGTCGCCTCAGGAGGTCACGATCTATATGCGCTCGCCCGAGCACGCCGCTGCTGAAAGCGCCGTGAACAGCGTGAGCGCGCAGTTTGCGGCGGAGAACCCGGGATATCGGCTC
>DATAHD010000425.1:0-2418 GCA_036263395.1 Rhizomicrobium sp.
ATCTGGAAGCCGCCGGAATCGGTGAGTATGGGATAGGGCCAATTGGCGAATTGATGGAGTCCGCCGAGCTTGGCCACTTCCTCAGGCCCCGGCCGCAACATCAGATGATAGACATTGCCGAGGATGATATCAGCACCCGTCTCCTTCACCTGCTCGGGGTAAAGGCCTTTGACCGTGCCCGCGGTACCAACCGGCATGAAAGCCGGCGTGCGGATCTCGCCGCGCCCGGTCGTGATCACGCCCTGCCTCGCCGCGCCATCCGTCTTCAGCAGCTTGAATGAAAACCCGTCGCTCATGTTGGCGCCGGGAATAGCAGGCTCGCATCGCCATAGGAATAGAACCGATAATCATGGGCGATCGCATGGGCATAGGCCGCCTTCATCCGCTCGAGCCCGGCGAAAGCCCCGACCAGCATGAACAAGGTCGAGCGCGGCAGGTGGAAATTGGTCAGCAGCACATCCACGGCACGGAAGCGGTACCCCGGCGTGATGAAGATGTCGGTCTCGCCGCTAAACGGATGCACGATCCCATCCGGCGTCGTTGCGCTCTCCAGTGTCCGCAACGAAGTCGTCCCAACCGCGGCAACGCGCCTACCTTCGTCATGCGCACGGTTCAGGTGCTTGGCGGTGTGCGCCGACAGCGTCGCAAACTCCGGATGCATGCGATGGCTCTCGGTGTCCTCCGCCGTCACCGGCAGAAATGTCCCAGCCCCGACATGCAAAGTGACGTACTCCTGCGCTACGCCCTGCGCCGACAGATGTGCGAACAGCTCCGGCGTGAAATGCAGCCCCGCCGTCGGCGCCGCCACCGATCCTTCATGCGCGGCATAGACCGTCTGGTAGTCGGACGTATCCTGCGCATCAGCGGCACGCTTCGACGCGATGTAAGGCGGTAACGGCATCTCGCCTTGCGCCGCAATCGCGGTGTCGAGTTCATGCGCGCTCTGCTCGAAGCGAATCTCGACCTCGCCACCTTCACCGCGCGCGGCAATCGTCGCGCCGATGCTCTGCCCCAACAGCACACGGTCACCTGCTTCCAGCTTTCGCGCCGGCCGCGCGAAAGCGAGGAAAGTGTCCGGCGCCAGCCGCCGATGCAGCATGATCTCGACCTTCGGCTCGGTGTTGTTACGCCCAACACGAACCCCGCGCAGCCGCGCCGGGAACACTTTGGTGTCGTTCAGCACCATCGCATCGCCGCTCTTCAGAAAGCGCGGCAGGTCGCGCACCTGCGCGTGCTCCAGCCGGCCATCCTCATGCACCACCAGCAGCCGCGCGGAATCGCGCGGGTTGGCGGGCCGAAGCGCAATCAGGTCTTCCGGCAGATCGAAGTCGAAGAGCGAGACATCCATGGCCGCATCATAGCGCGGACATCAGGCGTGGCCGACACTCTCCAGCACCGCGGCAATAATGGTGTCCTGCGTCGCCTCGTCGAGATACGGGTGCATCGGCAGGCTTATGACGGTCTTGCAGATCTGTTCGGCCACCGGGATCGCCGCGGTCGGATACTGCGCATAGGCCTTCTGATGCGACATCGGGATCGTGTAGTACATCGCGCTCGGGATGCCCTTGGCCTTCAGATCGGCGCCCAACTTGTCGCGATCGGGAACCTGAATCGTGTACTGCGCCCAGGTCGAAGTCGCGCCGTCGATCACATGCGGCACGCGAATGCGGTTCGACTGGCCAAGCTTCTCGTTATAGCGCTTGGCAATCCGGTCGCGCATCTCGATCTCTTCCGGGAAAATCTTGAGCTTCTCGAGCAGCACCGCCGCCTGGATGGTATCGAGTCGGGAGTTCACGCCGATGCGGACGTTTTCGTACTTATCGACGCCCTGCCCGTGCACGCGGATCGAGCGCAGCAGCGTGTCGAGTTCGCTGTCATTGGTGAAGCTCGCACCGCCGTCGCCGTAGCAGCCGAGCGGCTTGGCCGGGAAGAAGCTCGTTGCGGCAGCATCGCCGATCCCGCCGGCGCGGCGGCCTTTCAGCAGCGCACCGAAGCCTTGCGCCGCATCGCACAGCATCTTCAGGCCTTCGCGTTTGCAGATCGGCTCCAGCTTGTCGTAGTCGGCGGTCTGGCCGAACAGATCGACCGGCATCACCACCTTCGGCTTCAGCTTGCCCTCGCGCTTCACCAGCGCGATGGCTTCCTCGAGCGAGGCCGGGTTCATGTTGTAGGTGTCCTCGTGCACATCGACGAAGACCGGCGTCGCGCCGACGAGGGCGACAACTTCCGCGCTGGCAGCAAAGGTGAAGGTCGGGACGAACACAGCGTCGCCCGGACCGATGTTCCAGCCGCGCAGGATCAGCATCAGGGCGTCGGTGCCGTTCGCGTTGGCGATGCAGTGCTTCACCCCGGCGAACTCGGCCAGCTTCTTCTCAAGTTCGCTGACCTGCGGCCCCAGGATCCACTGCCCGCCCTCGA
>DATAHD010000426.1:0-4854 GCA_036263395.1 Rhizomicrobium sp.
TTGCGCTCCAGCCGGATCACCTTCGCGCCCGGGAAGTCACGTTCGAAGCGCAGGATGTTCTCCACCTCCGCGCCGCGCCAGGCATAGATCGACTGATCGTCGTCGCCCACCACGCAGACATTGCCGCGCGCACTCGCCAGCAGCTTCAGCCACAGATACTGCACAACGTTGGTGTCCTGATACTCGTCCACCAGCATGTATTTGAAGCGGTCGCGATACTCGCCGAGAATGTCCGGGTTCTCGCGGAGGATGGTCAGCGTCTCGAGCAACAGGTCGCCGAAGTCCGCCGCGTTCAGCTGCTTCAGCCGGTCCTGATACTGCTGATACAGCATCCGCCCCTTGCCGAACGCGAAGGCATGCGCCTCGCCATCCGGCACATCGTTGGGGCGCAGTCCCTTGTTCTTCCATTGGTCGATGAAGTTCGCGAGCGTGCGCGCCGGCCAGCGCTTCTCGTCCACATTCTCCGCATCGAGCAGTTGTTTCAGCAGCCTCAGCTGATCGTCGGTGTCGAGGATCGTGAAGTTCGACTTGAGCCCCGCCAGCTCCGCATGGCGGCGCAGCATCTTGGCGCCGATGGAGTGGAACGTGCCGAGCCACTGCATCCCCTCGACCACGCCGCCGATCAGCGCGCCGATGCGCTCCTTCATCTCGCGCGCGGCTTTGTTGGTGAAGGTCACGCACAGCATCTGCCCCGGCCATGCCCGCCGGGTGGCGAGGATGTGGGCGAGGCGCGTCGTCAGCACGCGCGTCTTGCCGGTGCCCGCACCGGCCAGCACCAGCACCGGTCCGTCGACCGTCAGAACCGCCTCACGCTGCTCCGGGTTCAGGCCGTGGAGATAGGGCGGCTCGCGCTCGGCTTCGCGATGGGCATGCTGAACCGCCGCCTCCTCGCCGAAGGCTTCGTCCAAAGGATCAGAATAGCGGCCGTGACCGCTCATGACAGGCTCGATTCAAAAGGCATGAACCAATGTAGAACTTCGAGGCCGGAATTGCACCCCTTCCAACCAGCGGAAATGGCAGGAATTCAGCCCGCAGCCCGCTGCCGGAACACCGCGTAGGCTAGCAAAACCGCATTCCCGAAGATGATCGTGGCGACGAACGCGGGTTCCGTTTCCGGCTTCAATCCGGTGGCCCATCCGAACACCAGCTGCCGCGCCGCCTCGCCAAACAGGCCGGGCAGCGCCATCACGACGGCGACTGTCACCGCCTGATCCATCGCCGTCCCGCGCCAGCGCATGGCCGAGCGATAAAGCAGGCAAACGCTCAGCGCGATGGACGCGGCGGCGAGCGCCGTAATCAGCGCGCCGTTCTCGAACATCGCACCACCCAGCCAGCGGAACTCCAGCGCCCCGAACAGCCATACCGCGAAGCCGGCGGCGGCGTAGATCAGAAGGTCTCGGTCGCTGAGTGGCATAGTTTGATTACGCGCCAACAGCAGCGGCGGATCATTCCTTGAGCCGCGCCATGGTCAGCGCGTCCACGAATTCGCCGTCGCGGAATGCATAGCGGCGCAGCAGCCCTTCGCGCTCGAACCCGGCACGTTCGTAGAGGCCGATGGCGCGTGCGTTGTCCGCCCACACCGTCAGCTCGACACGCGTGATGTTCAGCCAGCGATCCGCCTGCTCCAGCAGCGCCGCCATCAGCGCGGTTCCAGCGCCGCGCCCAGCATAGGCGTCGTGCACGCCCATCCCGACGCTGGCGCTGTGCCGGCGCCGCGCGTGCTCCGCCGGGTGCAACGAGGCGGAGCCGATCACCTTGCCGTCGATGATCGCGGCCAGATTGGTGACGTTCGCTGGCAACGTCGCGAACCGTTTCTGCTGCGCGTCGAGGCTCGTATAGGGCATCTGCAACGTGCCCCAGATGAAGCGCGGCTGACTCCACGCCTCGGTTAAGTCGGGCAAATCGCCGGGCTCGACCGCCCGTATCGTGATGTCTGTCGTGGTCATGGCTCTCTCCGAAGGGCCGTACCGGCGAGGCAACAAAAAAGCCCCGAACCGGATCCGGTGGGGCTGGGTGGTTTGAAGGTTGTCGCGTCAGGATCTCAGCGCACGTCTTCTCCCACCGGCACCCGGCCGGTCGAAATAAGTACGTGTTGCATCATCTTGCGCATGGCGTGTTCGTAGCAGAGGCGAGCGCAGCGGTCGAGCCGCGCGCCATACCTCACGCCGCTTTGCTGCAACCCTGTGGCTTCAATACCCGCTTGGTCGAAGCCGGATGCTTCGCCAGCATCGCCGCGGGACGCACCGGCCGCTCCACCAGATTGCCGCCGCAGTTTGGGCAGACACCGTGCAGCGTGTGCTCCGCACAGTCGGCGCAGTAGGTGCACTCATAGGTACAGATGCGCGCCTCTTTGGACTCCGGCGGCAGGTCCTTGTCGCAGCATTCGCAATTGGGGCGCAGTTCGAGCATCGTGATCCTCCGTCCCGAGATTAGCCTCGACAATACGATGAGTGAAGGACAGTCGGGCCACCAATTCTGCCAAGCGCTACGCGAAAATCCCCACAACAGCAAAGACAAGCCAGACACAACTTATGAAGGCCCACAGGGCGATGCGAAACCAGTAGGCCAATGGCTGTTCCGACCTAAGCAGAAAGAAGCTGTGGTCTTTACTCTTGGTTTGCCAGGCCCAAGCACCTGCTTTGCCCGTCCAAAGTTGATATCCAAGAAACGCGACGCTGATGACAGCCATTCCCGGTGCTAGGACAAATCTCGCCAGCAACAGTCCTTCGGGGCTCGGTCCCATAGTTCGAAGCTTAGCTGAACCCCAACTCTTTCAAAATCGCATCACGATCCGCATCCAGCTCCGGTGCGGGCGGGCGCGTCTTTGCATCCTCATACGCCGACAACTTGATCGGGTTGCCCTGCATGCGGATTGGGCCGAGGTCGGGGTCCATCGCTTCGATGATCATGTTGCGCTGTGCGACCTGCGGATCGGCCATGACGTCGGCCACGTCGTTGAGCGGCCCGCAAGGAATGCCGGCCGCATCCAGCAGGCTCAGCCATTCCGCTGCCGTCTTCGCTGACAACGCGCTTTCCATCTCATGATGCAGCGCTTCGTGATTGTCCATGCGCAGCGGGTTCGACGTGAACCGCGCATCGGCGATCATGTCCTCTCGTCCCAGCACTCTGGCAAGTTTCGCGAACAGGTCGTTGTTGCCCGCCGCGATCGCGATGTGCTTGTCCTTCGTCGCGAAGATCGCGAATGGCGCGATCGACGGATGGCGCGAGCCTAGCCGTCCTGGCGCCTGTCCCGTCGCCACATAACGCGCGATAGCGTTCTCCAGCAGCGCCACCTGCGAATCCAGCATCGAGATGTCGACTTTCTGCCCGCGCCCGGTGCGCGTGCGGTCGTACAGCGCCGTCGTGATGCCGATGGTCGCGAACAACCCGGCACCGAGATCGCCGATGGAGGTGCCCACGCGTGTCGGCGGCGCATCCGGATGACCGGTCAGGCTCATCACCCCGCCCATCGCCTGCACCACCATGTCGTAGGCCGGTCGCTTCATATACGGCCCCGAATGCCCGAAGCCTGATACGCCGGCATAGATCAGTCGCGGGTATTTCTCCTTCAGCGTCTCATAGCCGTAGCCGAGCTTCTCCATCGTCCCGCCGCGATAGTTCTCGACCAGAATGTCGGCGCGGCTCAGCAATGCCTCGAACACCTTGCGGTCGCCCTCCGCTTTCAGATCGAGCGCGATGGATTCCTTGCCGCGGTTGATGCTCATGAAGTAGCCGGACTTCGTCTTGCCGTTCGGCGCCTTGATGAACGGCCCGACATGGCGCGCATCGTCGCCCACCTTCGGCGTCTCAACCTTGATCACCCGTGCCCCCATCTCGGCCAGCAGCAGTGCGGCGTACGGCCCGGCGAGCACGCGCGTCAGATCGACAACAAGAATGCCCGACAGCGGGCCAGTGGGTTTGGCAGACATAGCTAAGGTTCCTCACTCTCCCCTTGAGGGAGGGCGACGAAGTATCACGCCAACCAACAAAATGTCATGGCCCGCCAAGTGCGGGCCACCCAGTTTGTACCCACTGACTTGGCCGTTCGAGGCCAAGTTGGTCATCTACGGAATATGAATATGTATCACCTGGGTGGCCCGCACTTGGCGGGCCATGACAAGAGTGGAGCTACTCTTTCTCATCCAGCTTGCGCGCATCCACGTCGCGCAAGTCCTTCTCGGTGCGCGCCTTCGCGAGGTCGCGCACCGGCTTCGCAATGCCGTGCTTTGTGCGGTTAGCGTCAGCCTCTGCCGCGCGGTCGGCGCGCGCTTTCGCTTTCTTCGCGCGCCGAAGATTGATGAGCTCAGCCATTATCCTTTGCCTGCGACCGCGCATAAGCCGGACGCGCCGTGATCGTGGCGAGGTAGTCGTCGTAGCGCTTGCGGGCCGGGAACAGGTTGCCTTTAAAGAACGCGATGGTCGAACCGTACAGAATGTCGGCCGCGGAGAACTCGTCGCCCAGAATGTAGGGCGTCTTCTCCAGCTGATCGGCGATCTGTTCTTCCACGATCTTGAGGTCGCCGAAGCCCGTCGGGCCATCCTTGTCCCAGCCGCTGAAGCGCGCGGTGACCACGGGCTCCAAGATGCCGGAGTAGGAAAACAGCCAGCGGACATATTCGGCGCGGTTGTTGTGGCCGGGTAGCGGGCCCATCGAATGCTTCTGGAACGCGTCCGTCAGATAGAGGCAGATGCCGGCGCTTTCATAGACGATCTCGCCGTTGAGGCTGATCGCCGGCACCTTCTTCAGCGGATGTATCTTGGCATAGCTGTCCGGCGCCGGTTCGCCCGAGCCGTCGCCGCGCTTGATGGAGACGAGTTCGATCTGGTAGTCGCAGCCCAGTTCCTCGGCCAGCC
>DATAHD010000427.1:0-1739 GCA_036263395.1 Rhizomicrobium sp.
GCCCAGACCATCGACGCCGCGTGGGAAGCCCGCGACACCCTGAGCGCCAGCACGCACGGCCCGGTGCGCCAGGCGGTGGAAGAAGCGCTGGAGCTGCTGGACAGCGGCCGCGCCCGTGTCGCCGAGAAGCACGCCGGCGAGTGGGTCGTGCATCAGTGGCTGAAGAAAGCGGTGCTGCTGTCGTTCCGGCTGAACGACATGGCGATCATCGAAGGCGGGCCGGACGGCGCGACGTGGTGGGACAAGGTGGATTCCAAATTCCGCCGCTGGGACTCGGCGCGGTTTCGCGCGGCCGGTTTCCGTGCGGTACCGGGCGCGATCGTGCGGCGCAGCGCCTATGTCTCCAAGGGCGTGGTGCTGATGCCATCGTTCGTGAATGTCGGCGCGTGGGTTGGCGAGAACACCATGGTTGACACCTGGGCGACGGTGGGTTCCTGCGCGCAGATCGGCGCGAATGTGCATCTGTCGGGCGGCGTCGGCATCGGCGGCGTGCTGGAGCCGATGCAGGCGACACCGACGATTATCGAGGACAACTGCTTCATCGGGGCGCGGTCCGAGGTTGTGGAAGGTGTTGTGGTTGGCGAGGGTTCGGTGCTGGCGATGGGGACGTTCATCTCCATGTCGACGAAGATCGTCGACCGGTACAGCGGTGAGATCGTCACCGGCAAAGTGCCGCCCTACTCCGTGGTGGTGCCGGGATCGCTGGGCGGCGGCAACGGCAAGCCGTCGCTGAACTGTGCCGTGATCATCAAGACGGTGGACGAGCGCACGCGCAGCAAGACGTCGATCAACGATCTGCTGCGGGATTGATCCTCACCCCTCCACGAGCGAAGCGAACTGGAGGGCTGGTTTACGTCGGCGCCTGTCCCGCGGCCATGGCGTCGAGCGCTTCCTGCGGGACACCGAGGGCGCCGACGATGGGGGCGAAGACGCCGAAGTTTTGGGCGTCGGCCGGGCCGAGGGTGATGCCGCCGTCCATGATGAGGTGCTGGCCGGTCATCCAGTCGGAACCATCCGACGCAAGGAACAGCGCCGTCTCCGCGATATCGCGCGGGCGGCCGCCGCGCTTTAGCGGCTGGCTGTTCGACGCGGCATCGGCGATGGCGTCGAGGCGGGTTTCGGCAAGCTGGCTCGGCATGCCGAAGGCCTGCGCGAAGATGTTGGTGGCGATGAGGCCGGGGCAGATCGCGTTGACGCGGATGTTGTCGACCGCGAGCTGCGCGGCGGCGATGCGGCTCATATGGATGATCGCACCCTTCGCGGTGGAATAGAGCAGCGGGCCGAAGCCAGCCTGCACACCCGCGACCGAGGCGGTGGAGATGATAGAGCCGCCACCGGCTTTGCGCATCTCCGGCACCGCGTATTTCATGCCGAACATCGCGGCCAGCACATGCAGATGCATGACGCTGTTGAAGCCTTCGGTGGTGACGGTCTCGGCCGTTTCCGGCGCGCCGCCGGTACCGGCGTTGTTGAAGATGGTGGTGAGCTTGCCGAAGGTCTTCACCGCGGTGGCGACAGCGTTGGCGATGTCGGCCTCTTTGGAGACGTCGCAGCGGACGTATTTCACCTTGCCCTTGTGGTCTTCCTCCATGCGAGCACCGCGGTCGTCCTGGATGTCGGCGGCGACGACCTTCGCGCCCTCGCTGACGAAGAGATCGACGGTGCCGCGGCCGATGCCGCTCGCCGCACCCGTGATCACCGCAACCTTGCCTTCAAGACGCCCAGCCATCGCTTTTCTC
>DATAHD010000428.1:0-25508 GCA_036263395.1 Rhizomicrobium sp.
CTCTCAAACCACGAGATCGTCAAGAACGCCCGCAGCTGGAAACAACCGTCCGACCATGTTCCGGTGATTGTGAACGTGGAGCCTTAAGCTGCCGCGTCCTTCGCCGGCGGCTTGTCGCCCGGGCGTTTCAGAGGCGCGATCATGATTGTGGCGGACGAAGTTGCGATCAGTTTGCCGGAGGCGGTGGAGAGCGAGGCTTCGAGGAAGTTGATCGTGCGGCCGCGTTTGATGACTTTTGCCTCGGCCACGTATGGGCCGGCGCCGCCTTGCGAGAGGTAGTTCACCTTCATCTCGACGGTGGGTGCGATCTCGCCCCATTGCGCGACGAAGCCCGCGGCGATCGCGAGCACGTCGTCCATCACGCAGGCGATGGCGCCGCCGTGCAGGGCGCCGAAGCGGTTGAAGTGCGGCTCACCCAGTTCGTAGCCGATCTTGACCCACCCCTCATCGGTATCGACTTCGATGATTTTCTGATTGAGCCATGCCGAGCAGGGCGCGGCGCGCTTGATGATCGCCTGGACGTTCGGCGGATAGTCGGCGGGCGTAGTGGGATCGAACGGGCGGCGCATGATGGTCTTTCAGAGAAAGGGCGCATCGTGCACGTCGGCGGCTGCTGATCAATGGACAGAGTGCCTGGATTTGCGGGATCAGGCGACTTGACAAGTCACACGCTGGCTTTGCACCGCTAGGTTGGGTATCAGGTTCACTTGGCAAACTGGCGGCACATGATGCACCCCTCACGGTACGTTCTCAGCGCGCTCGCCGGACTGGCTCTGCTCGGCTCTTTCCAAGGCGCAAAGGCCGAAGGGACGGTCACCGAAGATACCAGCCCGATCGTGCAGGTTCTCAAATGCACCACCAATTGCGGGAAGTGGTCGCCGGCCCAGCGGATAGGCGGTATGAACCTCTACTATCCGCATGAGCGCTACCAAACCCACGCGGAAGGCTTCGTTGAACTCAGCTATTCCATCGGGACCAACGGCCGCGTCCAGGATCTCGTCGTCATTCAGCAGCAAGGACCGCAGATATTCGTCGATCGTACGGTGGAGACCGTCTCTGCCTGGCCATTCAGGCCCGCATTGCAAGACGGTTTGCCGGTGGAGCAGAAAAACCTCCGGCGCGCTTTTTATTTCTACGAAAGCGACGTCAGTCACGCGCACAAGCCGTCGCTCGATGCCTACAACACTGCCAACCAACTGGCTGCCAGCGGAAAGGTTTCCGATGCCATTGCCATCCTGCTGAAAGCAAAAGAGAACCCGGAAACAAACTTCTACGAGCGTTGCACGATCGCCTATTTGCTCGCGCTCGATTATATGAAGCTGAACGACTATCCGAATGCACTCCGCCAAATCCGCGACGCGACCCGTTCGAGCGGATGGTTTCTGCTACCGAATTCGAATGATCCACACTTCTCTAGAGACGTAAGAAAACAGGCTGTCCGGCTGCGTTTTGCGCTGGAAGCGCACGAGCAGCAGTACGGCGAGGCATTAGCGTGGTTCGATGCCCTGAAAAAGGAAAAAACTATCGAGGATGACGATCCAGAGGTGAAGGTGGCCGATGCCATCAAAGCGGCAATGGCAAAACCCGACCCCATAGCAATCCCCGCCACCGTGTCCAGCGACGACGCGAAATGGACCTATGCTCCGTTCCGCCACAACTTCGGTTTTGATCATATCAAGGGAAAGTTGAGCACGTTCACCTTGCGGTGCGATCAGCAATCGATCAGCTCGGCGATCACCGAGGAAGCGCACTGGACCGTTCCGCAAAGCTTCACGCACTGCTTCATTGAGGTCTTGGGGACCCCTGGGACAACCTTCCAATTTCTTGAGGCGGAATAGCGCGACCCTGCCGCGCCACACCCGATGGGCTAATCGCGCCAGTAAGGCTCGGTGTCGTCGATCTTCTTCCAGCGCTTGATCGACTTGCGGGCGTGGTCGGTCGCGCGGTCGAGGTGCCAGCCATAGACGATGCCGGCAGCGAAATGGAGATCGCGCGCGATATCGGGACCAGCGGCGGCGTCGGTCGCGATCAGCCTGGCGAGTGTCTTATGCGCCGCGGCGACATCGTTGAGAGCACCGAGGATATCCTGCATCTTCGACAGCCGCTCAATGAATTGGTCGGCGTCTTTGTCATCGTGCAGCGGGCGGAAGAACTCGGCGGCGTAGCGCGTCTTCTTCAACGCGATGCGCAGCTTGTGGCACTCCGTGCGGTCGAGCGACCTCAGGTGGGGCGCCAGCGCGCGTGCCTTCTTCATGCGCTTGTCGAGCGTTCTGGCCGCGATGGTTTCGATCCGCTCGACGAAAGCCATCGGCGTCTCGCTTTCGTGCCGCCAGGCGCAGCGTTCGATCGCGCCCGAAAGATCATCAAGCAGTATCTGAAAGCTCTCGTCTTTCACCGTTTCGAGGGCGTCGTCCCATGCGGCCGCGCGCAGCTTCGCGGTGCGGCGCTTGAGGGCAGCAAAAGCCTTCGCTTCGCCGTGCGCGCGCTCGGCCGGCGCGAGCAGCTCTTCGGTGAAGACATCCATGTCGCGCGCCGGACCGATACGCTTGGTGATCGCCTTGGCGCGCGCTTTCAGGTCTTCGAGTGTTTTGGTTTTGAACGCCGGGCCGAACGCGTTGAACGCAGCATCCATGCGGCGGAAGCCGACGCGCATCTGGTGCAGCGCCTTGGGATCGTGGGCGCGCGTCATCGGAACGACGTTGCCCGCGACCTGCGCCTGACACTCCAGCAGGGTGAGACGAAAGGAATCTTCCGCCGTCATCCCGCCGAGAAGCAGGATCGGAGCGGCTTTCACCGGTGCGTAGTCGTCGCCGTCGAGGTCCATAGTCTTTCTGACGCCCACCGAGGGGCAGCTTGCGGGGAGGGCTTGCGGCTTTCAATAGGCCTAAGCGACCCGCACGGGAAGCTGGGCAGCGGCCAAGGCGGCCTTTGCTTCGCCGATTGTTGCTTCGCCGAAATGGAAGATCGACGCGGCCAACACGGCGCTAGCATGCCCCTCGATCACTCCAGCGACCAGGTCTTTGAGGTTTCCGACACCGCCCGACGCAATCACCGGAACCGGTACCGCGTCTGCCACCGCACGGGTCAGAGCGAGGTCGTAGCCGCTACGCGCACCGTCACGGTCCATCGAGGTCAGCAGGATTTCCCCTGCGCCATAGCCGACGAGTTTCTTCGCGTGCTCCACGGCATTAATGCCGGTCGCGTTGCGGCCGCCATGGGTGAAGACCTCATAGGGCGGGTTGTTGTGGGCGTGTGCGCCCTGCTTGGCATCGATCGCGGCGACGATGCATTGGCTGCCGAACTTCTCCGCCGCCTCGCGCACGAACTCCGGATTGCGCACCGCTTCGGTGTTGATCGCGACCTTGTCGGCACCGGCCAGAAGAAGGTTGCGGATATCGTCGAGTGTGCGCACACCGCCGCCAACGGTGAGCGGCATGAAGCAGACATCGGCGGTGCGGCGCACGACGTCGAGCATGATGCCACGCTTCTCATGCGATGCGCCGATATCGAGGAAGCAGAGCTCGTCGGCTCCGGCTTTGTCATAGAGGATCGCCTGCTCCACCGGATCGCCGGCGTCGCGCAGGTTGACGAAGTTGACGCCTTTGACGACGCGGCCGTCTTTGACGTCGAGGCAGGGAATGATGCGGACTTTGAGCACGATGGCCTTCTAACGCGCGCGCGCCGCTTTCGCCATCGCGGCGATGGTGAAGAATGCTCGGGAGGTTGCTGCCTCGGCAGGAACCGCGGTCGTGCGGGAAAGAGCCTCGGTTTCAAGCAGCAGGTTGCAGGCATCCATCAGGCGCTCTTCGCTCCAGCGCGAAACCTGGGCCTTGAACGACGACTGGCGCGAGAAGTGGATTTGCGGCCAGCCTTTGCGCATGGCGCTATCGACGGATTCGCCGCGGCCGCAGGCAACCTTCACCAGCAGCACGCGCTGGAAATGCGAGAGCGCGACGCGGATCAGCTGTGCGGTGCTGGTGCCGCTGATCCAGAGCTTCTCAAGTTCCTTGTCGAGCGCCGCATGATTGCCCTCGCCGGCGGCATCGCAAACGACTTCGAGGCGCGCCTCGGACTCGTCGCCCATCACCGCAATAACGTCTTCGATTGCTACCTGTTTCTGGCCGCGGGCATAGAGGGCAAGCTTTTCGATCTCACGACGCGTGATGCCGCGATCAGAACCCAGGCGCGAGACCGCTTCGTCGAGCGCCTCGGTGGTGATGGCGATGCCGTCCGCTTTCAGCGCGTTGCGCACGACGTTGGCGATGGTGTCAGCGCTGTCAGGATAGCAGGCGATGGCGGCGCCGCTGTCCGCATCTTCGAACGATTTGCGCAGGCTGGAATTCTTGGCGAGATCGCCGGCCTCGACAACGACCAGCGCATCGCCGGCATGTTCGTCCAGGAAGTCGTCAAACAGCTTGGCGAGACCATTGCCCGCACCGCGCACCCGTAACAGACGGCGGCCGCCCAGCATGGAGATTGCGGCGGCCTCATCGAACAGGCGCGCGGGATCGGATTCGAGCGCGCCGTCGGAGAATTCCGTGACGCGGAAGGGATCGGTGAGATCGGGCACGACGGACTTTGCCGCAGTCTCCGCGCGTTCGCGCACCAGACCCTGATCGGGACCATAGAGCAGAATCGCGGTGATCCCCGGCGGCGGGCGCGACACGAAACGCTCCGCATCGCCTGCCTTGACGATCACCGGACTCTCGCGAAATAGACGCTGAGATCGAGACGGATGCGCTCCGCAATCTCCTCGGCGCCACGCTTCTGCGCATCCTTCTGCGCGATGAGTGTCGAGTAGGGTGACGAGACCACGTTGTAGGCGGTCAGCGACGCCGCCTGCCCATTCGTCACCGGCTTGTTCGTGTTGTTGTCGGTCAGCACGTAGTCGGCTGTCAGGCGATAGTTGTAGCGCGTGATGCTGGCGTCGTTCTGCAGTGCCGAGCCCTGGAGCTGATCGTGCAGCACGACCTTGAGCGAATAGCGCATGTTGGCGCGCCGATTCGACGCGTCCATCAGATCGATCAGCGAATTGCGCAGTTCATAACCGGGCTCTGCGTCGATCGGCTCGACATAGACAGAGGTAAAGACTGCCGAGCCACCACCACTGCCGTGGGCGTAGAGCGGGCGGAAGCCGCACGCGGAGAGGAGCAGTGCTGCCACTGCGAGCGCCCCCACCCGAAAGACAGCCGCGCTATGCACGGCCGTCTTTCGACCTCCCCACGAGGGGGAGGTGAAAGTCTCGGCGAGCAGCTTCGTCAGGTTCATATGACGATGTTCACGATGCGGTTCGGGACGACGATAACACGCTTTGCGGGCTTGCCCTCCATCGCGCGGACAACGCCTTCCTGTGCCAGCGCGGCGGCTTTCACCGTGTCTTCGGCCGTGTCGACCGCGACGTCGATCTCGCCGCGACGCTTGCCGTTCACCTGCACCGCGATGGTGACGGTGTCCGACTTGGTCAGCGCAGGATCGAACTTCGGCCAATCGACGCCGACCAGCATCGTGGAATGACCGAGCGCTTCCCAGCAGCTCTCCGCCAAGTGCGGCATCATCGGGCCGATCATTTTGACCAGCGCTTCCAGTGCTTCGCGACGGACGGTGCCATCTACCTTCTCTGCACTGCTAATGGCGTTGACCAGAGTGTAGATCTGGGCGACGCCCCGGTTGAAGCGCAGGTTGTGCAGATCATCCGTCGTCGCTTCGATGGCGCGGTGCGTCGCCTGTCGCAGCGCCAGCGATGCCGCATCGACCGTGCCGGGTGCAACACCCATGGGCGACAAACCTTCGGCCTCGGTGACCAAGCGCCAGATGCGCTGCACGAAACGCCAGCAGCCCTCGGCACCGGCTTCGGTCCACTCGATATCGCGCTCCGGCGGCGTGTCCGACAGCATGAACCAGCGGATCGTGTCGGCGCCGTAGCTGTCGATGATGGTGCTGGGGGGCACCACGTTCTTCTTCGACTTCGACATCTTCTCGGAACTGCCGACTTCGATCGGCACGTTGGTGCCTTTCAGATAGGCGACACCGCCGCGCTTCTCGACCTCGGCCGGCTCCAGCCACTCGCCGTTGTGACCTTTGTAGGTCTCGTGACAGACCATGCCCTGCGTGAAGAGACCGGCGAACGGTTCGTCGATACTGACCTGCCCCATCTTGTGCAACGCGCGGGTGAAGAAGCGCGCATACAGCAGATGCAGAATCGCGTGCTCGATACCGCCGATGTACTGATCGACCGGCATCCAATAGTCCGCCGCCTTCTTGTCGATCGGCGTTTCGGATTTCGGATTGCAGAAGCGGATGAAGTACCACGACGAGTCCGCAAAGGTGTCCAGCGTGTCGGTATCGCGCACCGCATCACCGCCGCAGGACGGACACTTGGTGGTCTTCCACGCGATGTCGGCGTCCAGCGGATTGCCGCGTACGTCGAAGTTGATCTTCTCCGGCAGCTTGACCGGCAGATCGCTTTCGTTGACCGGCACCACACCGCATTTTGCGCAGTGTACCATCGGGATCGGGCAGCCCCACGGACGCTGGCGCGAGACCAGCCAGTCGCGCAGGCGATACTGCACTGTGCGTGTGCCCTGACCTGTCCCTTCAAGACGCTTGGCAACCTCAGCTTTCGCCTGATCGACCGTCATGCCGTCCAGGAATTTCGAGTTGGCCAGTTTGCCAGGGCCGACATAGGCCTCGGTGCCGACGTCGAACGACGCCGCATCCGTGCCGTCTGGAACGACGACCGGCGTCACGGTCAGTTTGTACTTACGCGCGAAATCCAGGTCGCGCTGGTCGTGCGCCGGGCAGCCGAAGATGGCGCCCGTGCCGTAGCCCATCAGCACGAAGTTCGCGACATAGACCGGCAGCTGCCAGTTCGGATCGAACGGATGCGCCGCAGTCAGGCCAGTGTTGTAGCCCTTCTTCTCCGCCTTCTCGATATCCGCTTCTGCAGTGCCGATATGGCGGCACTCTTCGATAAACTCCTGCAGATACTTCTCGCTCTTCGCCAGTTGCTGCACCAGCGGATGCTCCGGCGACAGCGCAACGAAGCTCGCGCCGAACAGCGTGTCGGGTCGCGTCGAAAAGACTTCGATCTTCTCGCCGTTCGACAGATCGAAGTTGAAGCGCATGCCTTCGCTGCGGCCGATCCAGTTGCGCTGCATGACGCGCACCTTCTCCGGCCAGCGGTCCAGCGTGTCCAAACCGTTCAGCAGATCGTCCGCGAACTGCGTGATCTTGAAGAACCATTGCGACAGCTTCCGGCGTTCGACGGGCGCACCGCTGCGCCAGCCGCGGCCGTCGATCACCTGCTCGTTGGCCAGCACGGTCATGTCGACCGGGTCCCAGTTCACATCCGCTTCGTTGCGGACGACGAAACCGGACTTGTAGAAGTCCAGGAACAGCTTCTGCTGTTGGGCGTAGTATTCCGGCGCACAGGTCGCGAACTCGCGGCTCCAGTCGATCGCCAGGCCCATCATCTTCAGCTCATCGCGCATGCCCGCGATGTTGGCGTAAGTCCATTCGCGCGGATCGACGCCCTTGTCGCGCGCCGCGTTCTCCGCCGGCAGACCGAAGGCATCCCAGCCCATCGGGTGCAAGACGTTGTAACCCTGCGCGCGGCGGAAGCGGGCGATGACGTCGCCCATCGTGTAATTGCGGGCGTGGCCCATATGGATGCGTCCCGACGGATAGGGAAACATCTCCAGCACATAGGCTTTGGGTTTGGTGGATTCGTTCGAAGCAGCAAACGCGTTGGCCGCGGTCCATGCCGCCTGCCATCGCACTTCCTGCTCTTTAGCATTGTAACGCGCCATGTTCATTCCCCCTGCCGCCGGTCGCTCCATCGCTGAAGCCGGCGGACAGAATCGGACTTACAGCGCGATGAGATTAGTTCGTTTTCCCGCTCGCAAGTCGAAGCTCGCGAGCGCGGGTAAGGATCGCGTTCTCAAGCTTTGTCGCGGTGTCGGCGCTGACCTGGGCATCGGCCCAAGCACCGGCCGTCTGCTGCTGGCGGAAAACGGCGATCTTCAGACCATCGGCGCGCAGGTTGCGGTCCAGAATGTAGACCGTGACCTTCATGCGCTCCTGCGGGTCTTCCGGCGCGGAGTACCAGTCGGTGATGATGACGCCGCCGAACGGATCGGCCGAAGCCAGCGGCATGAAGCGCAGCGTGTCCAGCGAGGCGTGCCACAGATAGGAGTTGACCCCCAAGGTGCGCTGACCGCCGCTGGTGATGGTCGTCGTGCCGGTATCGACTTCGGTGTCGCTCGAATCGGATCCGCACCCGGCCAACACCAGGCTCGCCACCGCAAAGCTCAACAACAAAATACGTCGCATCGGGTTCGCTCTATCGTCTTCTTGTGGTTCCGATTCACACCGGCACGCAATTGTGCCGGCGGATCCCCCGATCCGGCTGGGGGCTTATACTTGTCCGCTGTGGCGCGTGCAACGTGGTTACACGTGCTTAGCCAATGCCATATAGGTATATGCTATAAGGGGTTACGGGCCGGTAATAGCCCGATCAGCACAAGGATGATTGAAGCGTGAGACGCGCCGCCTGGTTAATGACGTGCGCCGCGATTGCGGCTGCCTGGAGCCCCGTCGCCGCCTCGGCGGACCTGCTGGACTGGAGCGTGAGCCCGTTCACGACGGACGTCGGCGACGCGACCCTGACGGTCGGTGGTTCGGCCGACGGGGCGGTGTTCGGTGCGAACCAGCCCAATTTTCCGGGCCTCGATGAGAGCGGCGTGACCGGCGCGGCGTCGGTCTATGCCAACCTGACGCGGTCCTACGACACCGGCATGGTGATCGGGCTGAAATCGGTGTTCGAGGTCTTCCACGACCGTCTGTCCGGCGACAATTACGGCAGCGACCTCGTCCAGAAGGTGTTCGGCACGGTGCAGACCGGTCTGGGCCGGGTCGAAGTCGGGATGACCGACGGGGTCGGCTATGCCCTCGCAGTCACCGGACCGGTGGTCGATGGCGTGACATCGCTGGATAACCCCAACGCGACGTTCTACCGCGACCCATCGACCGGTGTGGCGTTCATCAACGTGTTCGCGCCGAACACGGCGGTCGAGCCAACCTACAACTACGCCAAGATGGCCTACTACTCGCCGCGGCTGTTCGGGGCACAGATCGCCGTGTCATTCACGCCATCGGAAGGCAAGGACGTCATCCCGTTCCTGAACAGCGGGCCACAGGTGCCGAACCGGCAGCGCGGCATCTGGGAAGTGGTGGCGAACTATCAGGGCTCGTCGGGGCGGCTCTCCTACTCGTTGTCGGCGGCAATTGCGCTGGGGCATGCCACGGACAAGACGCCGGGGCATCATGGGCTGACGGACTGGGCGCTCGGAGCGCAGGGGGATTATGACCTGACCGACGACATGAAGCTGTCGTTCGGCGGCGCCTATCGTCAGACGAACCAGTACGCGTTCGATATCAACAACGCGCTCGCGACAGGCGACACACGCGTGCTGCATCTCGGCACCACGCTGACCAAAGGTGAGTGGATTGTTGGCGGCGAGTATTCGACCGGCAGCGCTGATGGATCGCTGGGCTCGCCGACCTTGGGCGAGCATGGTGCGGAAGCATCGGTCGGCTATGTGCTGAACACCAACATGCAGATAACCGGCGGGTGGCAGCAGTTCCGCTACAGCCGCAACAGCGGCGTGTTCTACAACGGCAGTTCGCGCATCACGATGGATGCGCTGTTCCTGCATCTGAACTTCCATATCTGATCAGGCAGCCAGTGCACCGATAGCGGCAATGCCGCAGAAAACACGCGAGAGCAGTGTTGCATTGCGCGCGTCGATACCGCCGAGCGCATAGACGGGTTTTGCCTGCCGCGCCGCGATGAAGGACGCGCGGGCTGCGCCGAGCGATGGCGCACCGATGTGGCTTTGCGTTGCGAAGACGGGCGACAGCAAGATCGCATCCGCGGCAGGTGGTGCAGGTGTATGGCCGTGGGAGGCCGCTGTGATAAGCCAGGATGGATGCCTCGAACGCCAATGCGCGGCCTCGCGCGCGCGCCGTTCCGGCAAGTGGATGCCGTCCGCGCCCAGCCGCGCGGCAAGGTCGGGATCGTCGGCGACAAGCACAAAGAGCGGATGCGAACGCGCCTGCGCGATGATTGCGCGCGCGAGCGTTATGCGTGCGCGGGCGTCTCGCGTCCGGATAATCACCAGACTGCCTCGCGGTAGGGCCATGGCTGCGGCGAGCGGATCGGTGAGCCGGTCGTCGTCGGTCATCAGGATCAGTGGCGGCAGCACAGCACCGTTATGCGCCGCGAGATGTGCGGCAGCCCTTGCCAGAGCGCGGCGCGAACGCTTTTCTGCCATCGATGCCGACCGATTCCGTTGCCAACCTGGATGCGATTCTTGCGCGGATCGACGCCGCGCGAAAGCAGGCGGTTGCGCCCGCACAGCAAACGACCCTGGTTGCCGTGAGCAAAACGCACGATGGCGAAGCGATTCGCCCGGTATTGACGGCCGGCCATCGCGTGTTCGGCGAGAACCGGGTCCAGGAAGCCAAAGGCAAGTGGCCGGAGCTGCGGGCCGACTATCCAGATATCGTTCTTCACCTGATCGGGCCGCTGCAGACCAACAAGGTGAAAGAAGCGCTGGCCCTGTTTGACGTCATTGAGACGCTCGACCGCGAGCGGCTGGCGGATGCGCTGAAAGCGGAAGCCGACAAAGGCAGCACCATCCCAGCCTTGTTCGTACAGGTGAATACCGGCGAGGAAGAACAAAAGGCAGGTGTTGCGCCGAAGGATGCCTCCGCGCTGATCGCCTACGCCCGCAAGCTTGGCTTGCCGGTCAAAGGCCTGATGTGCATCCCCCCGGCGGAGCAGGCACCCGGACCGCACTTCGCTTTGCTGCAAAAGATCGCGCGCGAGAACGGGCTGGATCAGCTCTCGATGGGGATGAGCAGCGATTTCGAATCCGCGATCAAGTTCGGTGCGACGCATGTGCGCGTCGGCACCGCGATCTTCGGGTCGCGTTAAGCCCAGATCGTCGTCAGAGCGGCGACGAAGTTCGCGCCGAGGACCTTCTCCACCACGCGCTCTGAGTAGCCGCGCTTCAGCAAGGCATCGCAGATCACTTCGGAGCGGCGCGGCGTGTTGAGGCCGATCACGTACATCGGGCGGTCTTCTTCGGGCGCGGCCACACCCGTCTTCTTGCGGTATGCGACATTCTCGCGGAACGCGGCCATGCCTTTTTCCGACAGGTCGAACGGTTCAAGTCCGCTGTCGCTGCCGATGCCGACATGATCCTCGCCGCAGACCTTCAGCGCATGGGTGAGATGCGCCATGTAGTCGTCGAGCGTCGGCTGCTTCGGGCTTGCCGCGAGATAGGGCAGATCGAAGATGCCGACGACGCCACCCTTGTCGGCGACGGCTTTCAACTGCGCGTCGGTCTTGTTGCGCGGATGTTTGTGGATCGCCGCGCAGCCACAATGGGTGATCAGAACCGGTTTCGTGGACGCGGCGAGCGCGTCACTGGCGGTCGCTGCGCTCGCGTGGCTGATATCCAGCGCGACGCCGAGCTTGTTCATCGCTTCGATGGCTTTGTGCCCTTCCGGCGTCAGCCCGGCGGCAGGATCGGCCATCACGCCCGAAGCCCAAGGCGACGACTTGTTGTAGGAGAGCTGCATCACGCGGACGCCGAGATTGCGGAACGTCTCGATCCGCTCGACCTTGCCGTCGAACATGTTGGCAGACTCGAACGAGAGGATGATGCCGAAGCGCTTCCCTGCCTTGGCTTTCGCAAAGTCGGAGGCCTCGCGAACCTGCAGATAGACGTCGGGATAGGCTTCGATGACGCGCTGGTAGTAGGCGATCTCCGCCACCGTGTCTTCGAAGTTGGCATCCGTGCCACCGAGCGAACTCTTCACCGCGGTGACGCCGCTGCTGCGCGCCATGTCGAGCATGTCTTTCGGGAACGGCAGATCGGAGAGCGGCGGCGACAGGTTCGCATCGAACACGATGGCGCGTTCGTAGAGCGCATGCGCCTCAGGCGAGATGCCGTCACCATCCGCCGCTTTGGCAACGAGCGGCGCGAGCGCGAAGGCGCTGGTGGCGAGAAGAACATCGCGGCGGTTCATGGCGGCTCCGAAAACAAAAGCGCGTGCTGTGTATCGTCAAAGCGTGACGCGTACCACCGACGGATCGGTTGCCACGCGCAACACGTCGAGCAGATCGGGCATCGCGAGCGCGACGCAGCCTTCGGTCGGGCCGTAACTTTCGCGCGCGATATGCAGGAAAATCGCGCTGCCGCGGCCGGGGATCACCGGATCGTCGTTGAAGCCTAAAACAGCAACGATGTCGTAGAGGCGATCCTGCCGCCACATTTCCTCATGGCTCGCATCATAGGGAAGCCGGACAAGACGGTTGTAGTTGGGATCGGCCGGCGCGTCGCACCAACCGTCATTCGGCGTCAGCGCACGACTGTCGAATGATGTCTTCGGCGGCGCGATGCGATCGGCGCGGTAGAGCACGTTGCGGATCGGCCACTCGCCAATGGGCGTGACGCCGTCGCCTTCGGAACGCTTCTGCGCGATACCGCTGCGGCCGACGGCACAACGCCGTGCACCATTGCCCCAATCGAGCACGGCGCCCAACTGTGCATCGGGCCGGACGGTGAAGATCATGCGCTATTAATACGAGAGCGCGGCAACCGACGTCGAGGCCGGTGTTGCCGGACGTGCGTAGGCCGCTGCGGCGCGGCGCGCGTTGGCGAGCTGTGCCAGGTTCAGCGCGGCCGTTGTCGCTTCGGCGGAAGACGCCGGCGACGGGTCGGTCCATTGCGGTACGGACGTTGGCGCGGGCGCCGTTGCAAGCGCGGTCGGTGCCGCATTGGCTGTCGATGACATGATGGTCGCGGGTGGCGTCGCTATTGGCTGAGCTGCTGCAACGCCGGTCTTTCCGGCGTCGTCGCCCAGGACGAAGCCCATCACCGTATCGCCGACGCTTTTGCCGGTGACAGCTTCGAAGGCTGTATCTCCCAGTGAGGAGAGGAGCCCGACGGGGCCGCCATAGATCGCGTCGCCTGCAATCTTCGCCGGTGTGGAGATCTGATCGCCCGTCAGCTTGCGGTAGAGCGTGCCGACCACCGGCAGATGCTGCAGCGGGTTCACGATGTCGAGGAGGTCGCCAAAGGACGGCGCATCGTCCGGCTGCCGCGGTTGCGGCTGCGCATGCTGAACCTGCCGCAGGGCGGCGGGGTTGAACACATGCATCGAGTTGTCAACGGCGGGCATTCTGTCTCCTGCTTCATCATCAGCAAGGGACGGGCCAGTTCGATGGCCTTGGATTTGCTCAGTCTTTGAGCGCTGACGGCAAAATCTGCCTAGAGGTAGTGGCCGGCCTTTGCCGCCTTCGTCGCGAGATAGGCGCGATTGTGTTCGTTGGCCGGGAAGGCGTGCTGCACGCGCTCGACGACGTTCACGCCTTCGGATTTTAGCTGCTCCACCTTCTGCGGATTGTTGGTGAGCAGCCGTACGCTCTTGTAGCCAAGAAGACCGAGCATCCGCGCTGCAATACCGTAGAGCCGCTCGTCGGATTCAAAGCCGAGACGCTCGTTCGCCTGTACGGTGTCGAAGCCCTGATCCTGCAAGCGGTAAGCGCGCAGCTTGTTGATGAGGCCAATGCCGCGGCCTTCCTGCGCGAGATAGAGCAACACGCCGCCACCCGACTTCGCGATGAGTTCGATCGCACCGCGTAGCTGATCGCCGCAATCGCATTTGAGCGAATGCAGCAGATCGCCGGTGAAACACTCGGAATGCAGACGCGTCAGCACCGGCTCGCCCGTCGATGGTGCGTTGATGACGATGGCGTAGTGCTCCGGCCCACCGTCCTCGGCACGGAACGCGACAAGTTCGGTCTTTTCCGCGCCTTCCAGGGGCACGCGGGCACGCGTGACGATGCGCAGCGAACGGACCACTTCGGTGTCGTAAGCGAGGATTGTTGAAGCCGTGATGGAGAACGCGGCAGCGGTGCGCGAGGCGGGCTGCACAATGGCAGCGGGAAGCAGTTCGGAAATCTTGGCGAGTTTCACTGCCGCGGAATAACTGTCCGGGAGGACCCGGCGCTCCGCATCGAACGGCCCCTTCATCGGCGAATTCAAATCGTCGGTCGGGTCGGCGATGGCGCGCAGCTTCGCGGCCGTGTCGCTTTTGTCGACGGCGAGGGACACGATCTTCGGGGTGTAGAGCCGGATCTTGAGGGTCTGCGCCCGCTCATGCGTGAGCAGCAGCGATAGGGCGCGGCCGGACGCCTTCAGCGTTTTGAGCGTCGCATCGGTGGCCGTCTCGACCGCCAGGGTGCGGAGACGGGCACCGTTTTGGTCAACGATATCGACAGTCTCGCCCTGGCGCAGGCGCATGATAGCGCGGTTGACCTCGGCCACCACCGACGGCTTTGCAGCCGCGGGTTTGCGGCGGGCGGGTGCCTTAACCCTTTGGGCTCGCGAGGATTTGCGTTTGACCGGCATGCGACCCACATACACCCCGGATGCGAAAGCGGGTAGAGTCGCCCGCCATTTCAGGAACACGACATGCCAAGCGCCAAGCGCGTGCTGCTGCTCGACGACGATGCCATGCTGCGCAATTCCATCGCCGAGCAGCTGGCCGCGGAGGGAGAATACCAGCCCATCGAAGCCGGTACCGTTGCGGAAGCGCGGGAGAAGGCACGCGAAGGGCTCTACGAGTTCATGATCCTCGACGTCAGCTTGCCCGATGGCGACGGACGGAAGCTGTGCCGCGAGCTGCGCGATGCCGGCGTGACCTGCCCGATCATCATGCTGACGGCCGCAGACAGCGATGCGGACACCATCGAAGGCCTGCAATCCGGGGCGAACGACTATGTCAGCAAGCCGTTTCGCTTTGCCGTTCTGATGGCGCGGGTGCACGCGCATCTGCGCAGCCATGAGCAGAGCGAAGAAGCGGTCTATCGCATCGGCGCCTACACCTTCCGACCCAGTGCGAAGGTGCTGGTCGAGCCGGACGGCAAGAAAATCCGTCTGACGGAGAAGGAAACCAACATCCTCAAATTCCTCTATCGCGCTGGCGATACGGTCCCGCGCGAGACGCTTCTGCACGAGGTCTGGGGCTACAACCCAGCAGTGACGACCCACACGCTGGAGACCCACATCTACCGCCTGCGTCAGAAAATCGAGGCCGCGCCGGGGCAGGCGCAGCTGCTGGTGACGGAGAGCGGGGGCTACCGCCTGCTCACCTAAGCTATGCGCTTTTCGCATGGCGACCTTGCAGAAATCATGGGCTATACACAACTAGTGTGAACACCCTATTTGCAGGTTCGGAATAGAACACCGCGCTGCAAGGAGCGCTTTGCCCATGGAACACCGTCTGAAATCCATGCTGATCGGTGCAGCCGTCGCCGCCGCTCTGACCCTACCCGCCGAAGCGGCGGACAATGGCTGGGTCAGCTGGCCGGCGAAGAACTACGACACCAAGACGGTTCGGATCGACGACCTGGTCGGCAGCCTGCGGATCGAGGTGAAGGACAGCGGGCCGATGACCTTGAGCGTCTCGGGCGCACAGCGCCGCGTCAACGCGCTTAGAGTGAAAACTGAAGGCAACACGCTGCGCATCGACGGCGACACGGACAACGAGTCCGTCTGGGATTGGCGCAACTGGTTCAACTTCGACTACCACAACAAGGACGGTCAGCTGAACATCAAGCTCGTCGTGCCGCGCGGTACCGACATCGGTGTCGACGGTCTCGTCGGTGACGCGAATATCGGCGACACGCAAGGACCGCTGAAGTTCGACGCCTCGGTCTCGAATGCCAGCATCGGTCGCGTCGGCAAGGCGAGCATCTCTCTCGCCGGTTCGGGCAAGATCACGTTCGCGCAGGTGAACGGTGAGCTAAGCTTGGAGATCGCGGGTTCGGGCAAGATCACGGGGGGCAATGTCGCCGGTTTCACCAAGGCGGACATCGCGGGCTCCGGCAACGCGCAGGTGGGTGCGATCAACGGCGGCCTCGATGTCGATATCGCTGGGTCGGGCGACTTCCGCGCGGCGAAAGTGAATGGTCCGGTGAGTGTCGATATCGCCGGCGCAGGCGATGTGCTGATCGGCGATGGCGTCGCGAACCCGCTGCACATCGACATCATGGGCTCGGGCGACTTCGTCTTCGGCGGCCTCGCGATCGATCCCGATATCGACGCGATGGGTTCGGGCAATGTGAAGCTGCGCGCCTACAAAGGCCGCATGAACTCCGACGGTATGGTCAATGTGAAGATCGGCGGCGATGCGTTCCCCGCTCCGCCGGCACCACCTGCACCTCCGGCTCCGCCTGCCCCGCCGCACTAGGCAGCGGCGATAGAATTCTACTCGTGCCGGAGCGCCTCGATCGGATCGAGGCGCGCCGCGCGTCGGGCCGGAAAGTAACCGAAGGCGACACCGACACCCGCTGCAAACGCCACTGCGATAATGATGACGCCGGGGCTGAGGATAAACGGGATCTCCAGGAAGATGGTGGCGATACCAGATCCTGTCAGCCCGATGATCACGCCGACAATGCCGCCGAGCGCGCTCATCACCACCGCCTCGATCAGAAACTGAAGCAGCACGTCGTTCGCGCGCGCGCCGATGGCAAGGCGGATGCCGATCTCACGCGTGCGCTCCGTCACGCTGACCAGCATGATGTTCATGATGCCGATGCCACCGACGAGCAGCGATACGGCAGCAACGGCAGATAGAAACGCCGTGAGAATCGCCGTCGTGCTCTCCACGATGCGCGTCAGCTCTTGCTGATCGTTGACGGTGAAGTCGTCGGTCGCACCCGCCGGAATGCGGCGACGCTCCCGCATCAGACTGGCAACGTCTTGCTTGGCACGCGGCACGTTTGAGGCATCGGCAACAGAAATCCAAACGGATGAGATTTGATCGTTGCCGGCGAAGCGCCGCTGGACGGTGCGCAGCGGCATGACGACGACATCGTCCTGATCGGGGCCGAAGCTCGATTGTCCCTTCGAGACGAGCAGGCCAATCACGTCACAAGACACCTTGTCGAGCCGGATGCGGGCCCCGATGGGATCGCCTTCGCCAAACAACTCTTTGCGCACATCTTCGCCAAGGATGCAGACCGATTTGCCGGCACGCAGTTCACCTTCGCTGAAATAGCGGCCGGCGGCGAGCGGCCATTCGCGCGCTTTGAAGTAATCGTTGTTGCTGCCGGCGAGCTGCGTCGTCTTGTTGTGATTGCCTAGCACGGCGGTGACGGATCGCGACACATTGGGCGCAACGGCAGCGAGGCCGGGAACGTCGCGATCAATGGCAATAACATCGTTGGATTCGAACGGCGTGGCGGCCTGTGGCGGACCGCGGCGCATCTGGCCAGGCGTGAGCATGAGAAGATTGCGGCCCATCGAGGCAATGCCGGAGGTCACGCTCTGGCTGGCACCGGAGCCGAGCGTCACCATCGCAATCACCGACGCAACGCCGATGACGATGCCGAGCGTCGTAAGCCCAGCCCGCATCAGATTGTTGCGGATTTCGCGCAAAGCCAACAGGAATGCGTTGAGCATCATGCGGACTGCCTCACGATGTCGGACTCGATGTGTCCATCGCGAAAACGGATCTGCCGCTTGGCATAGGCGGCGACATCTTCTTCGTGCGTCACAAGGACGATAGTGATGCCGCGTTCGTCATTGAGCGACTTCAGCAGCTCCATCACCTCGCGAGTTTTCTGGCTGTCGAGGTTGCCGGTCGGCTCATCAGCGAAGATCACCGATGGCTCGGTGACAAGCGCACGGGCGATAGCGACACGTTGTTGCTGACCGCCGGAGAGTTCGGATGCGGTGTGATCGCCGCGGTTCTCCAACCCGACCTGACGCAAGGCGACGAGGGCGCGCGCATGACGCTCGGCTTTCGGGACGCCGCGATAGATCAGCGGCAGCTCCAGGTTTTCAATCGCCGTCGTGCGCTTCAGAAGGTTGAATCCCTGGAACACGAAGCCGATGTAGTAACGGCGCAGCAGTGCGAGCTGGTCGCGATCGAGCGTACCAACATCCGCCCCACGGAAGTAATAGTGGCCGCCGGTCGGCGTATCGAGACAGCCGAGGATGTTCATGCAGGTCGACTTGCCGGAGCCGGACGGCCCCATGACCGCAACGAACTCGCCGTCGTCGATGGTCAAATCGATCCCGGCGAGCGCAGCAACGGTGGCTTCGCCCGATCCGTAGATTTTAGTGACCTTCCTTAGTTCGATGAGGGCGATGGCGTCGTCCCCTTCAGATCGGTGGCGACATTGTCGCCGGGCGATAGATCGCCGGAGAGCACAACGGTCCTGCGGCCATCGCTGGGACCAAGCTTCAGATCGCGCGGGACGATGCCGCGGGCCTCATGCACCCAGACGCGGCCTGACGTGGTTCCGCTGGCGATGGGCGGCGGTGCTGGGGCGCGGAGACGAACATCGTCTGGCGGGACGAATCGCAGCGCCGCGTTGGGGACCAACAAGGCGTTATGCACTTCCTGCGCTTTGATCTCCGCCGTTGCGGTCATGCCGGGTTTCAGCAGATGCTCCGGGTTGGTGACCATCAGGACGCCCTGATAGGTCACGACGCCCTGCACCGTCTTGGGTGCGTTGTGCAGCGAAACGAGCTGGGCGGAGAACTGTCGCGATGGATAGGCATCGACGGTGAAGGTTGCCTGCGCACCGGTGCGGATTTGGCCGACATCGGCTTCGTCCACATCGACATCGAGCTCCATCTCCGACAGATCGCTCGCCAGCGTGAACAGCACCGGCGTCGTCATCGCGGCGACGACCGTCTGGCCGACCGACACCTTGCGGTCGAGCACGACACCGTCGATGGGCGAATAGATCGTCGCCTTGGAGAGGCTTGTCTCCATCTGCTTCACCTGCGCCGCGGCAAGGCTTACGCCGGCGCGGGCACGTTCGTAATTGGCGTTGGCGGTATCGAGATCCTGCGGCGAGATCGCCTTACTCTTGATCAGGGCGCCGAAGCGGGTGCGCACCTGGCTGCTCTCATTCAATGTCGCCTGTGCCTGTGAGAGCGTGGCGCGCGCCTGCGACAGCTGGGCAAGGATTTGGTCGGTGTTGATGCGGGCAAGCGACTGGCCCTTCGTCACATGGCTGTTGAAGTCGACCGAGATCGCATCGATACGGCCGGAGACTTCCGCACCGACATCGACCTGATCCTTAGGCTGCAGGGTGCCGGTGGCGCTGACGCTGACCGTCAGATCGCCGCGCGTGACCGCTTGCGTGATGTATTCGTGACGCGGGCCGCTGCGGGTCAGGAAATAGACGATCGCGAGTAGGACGAGGACGCCGAGGCTTATGAGGATTTGCTGACGCCGCGAAAAGCGGCGGACATTCAGCCGCGAAAGGCCAAGGCGCTGGGCGAGGTCGGAGTCGGGCTGGACAGGATCGGTCACGAGGACTCCGGCAGAAAAAACACGGTCGTTAACGCATCCCCACAAAGTAAGTGTCGGAATGCGAGTTCCAAGGGTCAAGGCACAACCCACAGACCCAAGATGTCGCATTCGTAACGGAAGCGGACACAAGAGCCGAAGCGCGCGGGGCAGATCGTGTTTAACGCCCGTTAACGCTTGTTGCCTAGAGATTAGCGAGCCTGATGAGGGACGCTGTCCGTGGCCCGCAACAATGCTCCACCCAAGAAGAACGCCGGCGGCGGCGATGGCGGTGGTGCGTCCGACTACAACGCGCCGCGCAAAGCCCCGCCGAAGCGCAAGCGCAGCTGGCCCTATGCCATCGCGATCCTGCTAGCCTGGGGGCTGATCTTTGGGGCCATCGGATATTCGCGTTGGATTTCGACACTGCCCGATACCACGAACCTGCTCGCCCGCGGCCCTTCGCGCGACATCACACTCTATGACGATCAGCACCGGCTGATCACGCAGCGCGGCCTGACGCACAGCGCCATGGTGGATGTGACGCAGCTGCCGCCGCATGTCGCCAATGCCTTTATCGCCATCGAAGACCGGCGCTTCCGCTCGCATTTTGGTGTCGATCCCATCGGCATGGGCCGCGCCTTCTATGAGAACATGCATTCCGGCCATGTCGTGCAGGGCGGCTCGACCCTAACGCAGCAGCTGGCGAAGAACCTGTTCCTCAAGCCGGACCGCACCTTCGACCGCAAGGTGCAGGAGCTGGCGCTCGCGATCTACCTGGAGAGCCGCTACACCAAGGACCAGATCCTCACGCTCTATCTCAACCGCGTGTATTTCGGCGCCGGCGTTTACGGCATTGAAGCCGCGGCGGAGCACTTCTTCGGCAAGTCGGCGCGCGAGTTGAACCTCACGGAAGCCGCGATGCTGGCGGGCAGCGTGAAGGCCCCGGCCAAGTACAATCCATTGTCCGATCCCGACGCCTCGATCCAGCGCGGCACCGTTGTGCTGCGGGCGATGGTGAAGGCCGGCTTCATCAGCGAGGCACAGCGGGCCGACGCGGTGCGCACGCATCCGCGGCTGGTGCGCGAGAAATCGCAGGACTCCGGCTACTTTGTCGATTGGGTGATCTCGCAGATTCCCAGCTACATCGGCGATGTCGACCAACCGATCGTTGTTGAGACAACCTTTGACGCCGAGCTGCAGGCACAGGCGACACGCGCACTGAGAAATGGCCTTGCACAGGACGGACCGGCGCTGGAAGCAACCGAGGGCGCGCTGGTGGCGATGACACCGGACGGCGCGGTGCGTGCTGTTGTCGGGGGACGATCTTATGCCGTGAGCACGTTCAACCGTGCGACCGATGCACGGCGGCAGCCAGGCAGTGCGTTCAAACCGTTCGTCTATCTGACGGCATTCGAGCATGGCCGCAGCCCGAGCGACACGATGGTCGATGGACCGTTCTCCATTGGCAAGTGGAAGCCGGGCAACTATGAAGGTCGCTATGAAGGTGCGATGACGCTGACGCACGCATTTGCGAAGTCGTCGAACTCCATCGCGGCGCAGCTGACGCAGCAGGTCGGGCCGGGCTCGGTCCTGCGGACCGCGCGGCGGCTGGGTATCACGTCCGACCTGATGGCGGTGCCGGCGATTGCGCTGGGTGTTTTCGAAGTCTCGCCGCTGGAGCTGACGGCGGCTTACACGCCGTTCGCCAATGGCGGTGACAAAGTGCTGCCGTATGCGATCGTGCGGATCATGACCAAGGACGGTCAGGTGCTCTATGAGCGCAAAGGTTCGAGCGCCGGCCGCGCGATGAGTCCGGAGCACGCCGCCGAAATGGCCAACCTGATGACCGAAACGGTGACGACCGGCACGGGCAAAGCGGCTCGGCTAGAAGACCGGCCGACGGCGGGCAAAACAGGCACGACACAGGATTTCCGCGACGCATGGTTCGTCGGCTTCACGTCCGATCTCGTCTGCGGCGTGTGGATCGGCAACGACAACAACAAGTCGATGAAGCATGCGACAGGCGGCGGCCTGCCGGCGCGCATCTTCCACAGCTTCATGGTGTCGGCGGAAAACGGCCTGCCGGTGCGACCGCTGGCGGCGCTGGCGAACCAAGCAGCACCAGCAGAAAGCACGACCTCTCCGACGGACGCAGCACCGGCTAACGGTACGGATCAGCCGAAGAAAGAGCCGTCGACGATCGACGACATCATCGACAGCCTGTTCGGCAGCGGCGCGCAGGCCGCGACGACAAGCGGCGGCGAGAGCAAGCAGGAATAGAGCGCTTTAGCGGACGTCGTAGCGGTGCAGCTGGGTCGCGTTGCCTGCGAGCCAGGCCTGCGGGCCTTCGTATCCGGGCATCAGCAGGCTGACCTGACGCCAGAAACGGGCGCTGTGGTTCATCTCGACGAGATGCGCAACTTCATGCGCCACGACGTAATCAAGCACGTCCGATGGCGCGAGGATCAGGCGCCAAGAATATGACAGCACACCCTGTGCCGAGCAGGAGCCCCAGCGGCTTGTGGTGTCGCGGATCACGATGCGGCGCGGCTTGAGGCCAAGTTTCTCTGCAAAATGGGTTGAGCGTTCCGACAGGATGCGGCGCGCTTCCTTCTTCAGGAAGTCGAGAATGCGGCGGCTGGCGTGCTCCGCACGGCCGGCGACGCAGAGGCGCGGCTCTTCGCCGTCTTCGATCCAGACCGGCGCGGGGCCGTTCGTGCGCGAGACGATCGTGTGCATCACGCCGCAGAACGGAATGCGCGAGCCAGGCGCCAGCGGCACCTGAACGGGAACATGCGCGAGCTTCGTAGCGATCCAATCGGTTTGGCCCTGCGCGAAGTCGAGCGCATGCGCCATCGCACGCTTGGTCGGCGCAACGACGGTGACTTCACCGGTCGAGGGATGAACCTTCACGATGAGACGGCGGGCACGCGGGTTGAGTCGCATCGTCACTTCGACGGGACGCCCATCGACCCGGAGCAGTGCGCGCGAGAGCGCCTGCGACTTCACTTCTTGAGACTTCACGTTACGCATGAACACATCTTCTCGCGCAAGGCGCGGGCGGCTTCTTGAATTGTGGAGACACTCCAATGTCGCGCATTTGCGTTTCATCGCAAAGCAAATTTTGCGCTTGACCTATTTAACAAAAACCGAATCGAAGAACGGCGCAATGCGCTTCGCGCCGAATGTGCTGAGATGATTGTTGTCAAAGTAGAGCGCGCGACCATCGGCTTCGACGGGACAGCGTTGCGCATCGCATAGCCGCGCATGCGGATAAAGAACGATCACGCCGTCTGTTTCTTGTGCAGCGTAAAGGATCGGAAACACGTTTCGCTCGCGGGCATTGAATTGCTCCCGCGTGGGCGCGATGGCGCGGCTGTCGTTCGATGCTGCAAGCTGCGCCAGCGTATCGGGAACGATGTGATCCACTTCAGGCACCGGACCGATAACAAAGATGCGTTTGTGCATCGCCTTGAGTCGCGCGAGCGTTGCCATGAAGGCGTGGCGGAAGACCGCAGCATTGTTGCCGACCATCTCCGGTGTATGGCCGTCTGAGAGTAGCAACGGATCGCGCGGCTCGGGACGCATCAGGCGGCCTTCGGTGTAGACGGCCCATCGTCCGACGAGGACGACAGTCTTCACACTTGGCGTCGCTATGACGCGGAGTGCGGCATCGGCGTCACGGTCGCAGTAGAGGTGATGCTTGCCCTTCACCTGCACGCCGATCACGGGCGGACAGGCCGACCATGCGGCAAGCACGCCGTAAAGACCGCGCTTGCGCGCGGCGATGTCGATGGCGGGCAGCAGCGCATCGCCGTGTGAGTCGCCCCAGATGACAAAGTCCGGCCCACCCGCATGCACCGCGCCAAGCTTGCAGAGATCGGCGACCGTCGCGCGATCGAGCTTGGGCGAGAGGCAGCGCGCGCGGTTCGGTTCGTAATCCTCACTGCCCGCAAGAAGACGTTGAATAGGTGGCGCATAGCGTTGCGGCAGCCCTTTGGCGAGGAGAACAGCCGTCGACGCGGCGATGAACACGGCCATCGCACTCGCAGTAGCGATGAAGAGTGTGCGGCGGTCGCCGAGCCAGACACGGCGGCGGATTGGGGTTTCCACGAAGCGCCAGGAGAGCCATGCGGCGAGGAAGGAGAGCGCGATCAGCGCTGCCTTGGTCAGCCAGCCGATGCCATCGAACTGGCCGTACTTGCCGAAGACGTAGATCGGCCAGTGCCAGAGATAGAGCGAGTAGGAGAGCAGACCGCCGAAGACAATCGGGCGGAGCGAGAGCAGCGCGGCGACCGGTGTGGGTGCCGCCATGCCGGAGTAGATGACGAGCGCGGTGCCAACGCAGGGCGCGATGGCGGCGATGCCGGGAAACGGTGTTTCTGTCGTCAGGGTCGCAACGCTCCACGCGATGAGCACGAGACCGGCGAGTGCGGCGACTGTTGCGGCGGCGCGGTTGACCAGTGGCGGGAACGCGCCGAGGGCGAGGAGCGCGCCGAGGCCCAACTCGCAGAAGCGGGCGGGAAGCAGGAAGAAGGCCGGCGTCGGTGTGTTGATGGCGCCCCAGATGCTGTCCCCAAGAGACAGTAGCGACAGGACCGCGATGACGCCGATCAGGACCGTGCGGCTCTTGTTGCGGAGCCTCCAGAGGAGTGCGGGGAAGAGGAGGTAGAATTGTTCCTCAACGCCCAGCGACCAGGTGTGCAGCAGCGGCTTCAGGTCGGCGCCGCTGTTGAAGTAGCCGGCCTCGCGCCAGAAGACGAAGTTGGAGCCGAACAGGCTGGCGCCGATCACGCTTGTGGCGAGGCGCTTCAGGTCGGTCGGGAACAGGATGAACAGGCTGACGATGAACGAGACGGCGATCAGCACGATCAGCGCCGGCAGAATGCGGCGGACGCGGCGTTCATAAAACCCAACGATGGTGAAGCGGTCGTCCACCATTTCGGCGTGGATCAGCGAGGTGATCAGGAAGCCGGAGATCACAAAGAAGACATCGACGCCGACGAAGCCGCCGCTGAAGCCGGCGATCCCGTAATGGTAGAGCACCACCGGCAGCACCGCGATGGCGCGCAGGCCGTCGATATCCGCGCGGTAGCGGGGCGAATGCGGGACGGGGCTTTCGGGAAGCGGCATTACCGGCAATCCACACTGCGTCACAGATGAAGGCAAGCGGGACTTGCCTTGCCTGGGCGGCAGCGCGACAGTCCGCGCCCTATGACAAGACCCCGTTTCCACTTGGCCTTCCCGGTGCGTAACCTCGCCGCGGCGCGTGCGTTCTATGGCGAACTCCTCGGCTGTGAGGAAGGGCGCTCCAGCGACGAGTGGGTGGATTTCGACTTCCACGGCCACCAGATCGTGGCGCATCTCGCGCCCGATGAGGTTGGGCACAAGGTGCACAACGAGGTCGACGGCGAGCAGGTGCCGGTGCGCCACTTCGGGCTGATCCTCGGCATGGCGGAATGGCGGGCGCTTGCGGCGCGGCTGAAGTCCAAGGACACCAAATTCCTGATCGAGCCGGACATCCGCTTTCAGGGGCGGCCGGGCGAGCAGGCGACGTTCTTCATTACCGATCCGTCGGGCAACGCGCTCGAGTTCAAGGCGTTCGCCGAAGAGTCCATGATCTTCGCCCGATGAACCTTTCCGCGACCCAGATAGCGATGTTCGCCGGCGCGGTGGCGCTGGCGCTGATCCTTGGTGCACTCGGCTTTCAGTACATCGGCGGTTATCCGCCCTGTGAGATGTGCCATTGGCAGCGCTGGCCGCATATCGCGGCGGCAGTGGTTGGGCTGATTGGGGCACTGGCCATCAATGCGGGGCTGATTGATCGCCGATACGCCGTGCCGCTGGCACTGCTGACCATCACGCTGGTCGCGGTGTCGGGCGCGATCGGTGTTTTTCATGCCGGTGTGGAGTGGAAGTTCTGGCCGGGGCCGTCGGCCTGCACGTCTGCCTATGTGCCGGGTCAGGTCGTCGACCTCACCAACTTCGGGCATGTGCCGATGTGCGACCGGGCGGCGTGGCGGCTCTTCGGGATCTCCATGGCGGGATATAATGCCCTGATCTCTTTGGGCACTGCGGCACTGGCCGCCTTTGCCCTCAGCAAGAGGACGGCA